>NZ_CASQFS010000002.1:0-235607 GCF_949428155.1 Alistipes sp. UBA6068
GGCTACGTGTCCCCGCTGTACCACAGCGGTCGGGCCAGCGCCTTCTCCGTGCGCTGCGTCCAGAATTAACAGTGAGCGAGCAAAGCGAGACGAACGTGTCTCAACATCAACAGGAGCGCTTTCGGGCGCTCCTGTTTTGAAATGCCGCCTTTAAGGCGGCAAAAAAAATTTTTTTCAACGAAAAAGGCGCTTTTTATTTGGATTGTTTCAGAAAAAAGCCTATTTTTGTTATTGTAAACTACGGGTTACAATAGATTCGGACCCTTTTCGGACGTTCTTTCCGGTTTTTGAACATGATGCCAGCAGGCGCGCAGGCAATAAGGCGAACGGCTTTTATCTTGTGTTATCTTGCACGGCTATTATGTGTTACCCTGTGTTCTTCTGTGAACGGTGAGTTAAGAAGGCATTAGGATGGAAAACCGCGGAAGTCCGCACGGAAAGGCCGGATTGTAGTTTCGGGCAAAAACGGAGTTATGCGCTTTTTTGAAGAGATCGCCGCGCGGGAGGACCGCAACCTCTACGAGATTGTACTCTATCCCGAAGGCTTGTTCTACAAGGCTTATGAGCGGTCGGCATTTGCCTGCGTCAGCAGGGTGTCGCCTTTCAGGCCCTCGAAGAAGCACATCAAGTATTGCGCACGCGACATGGTTTCGGTCGGATTTCCGGCCGCGGTGCTGTCGAAATATTTCCCTTCGGCGCCGCGTCCCCTGGCAGACGGCCGCGTGGTGATAGCTCTGACCGACCGGATCGACCCCGGGGCCTGCGAGGTGTGGAAAGCCTCGCTGCCGCTCAAGGAACGGCAGCCCCGTGGAAGCGCTGGCAGAATGGCCTACGTGGCGGCGCCTCCTGCGGAGGAACGCACCCGGCCGCTGTTCGCACCTTTGGCTGGTTCGTCGCCCGAAGCGCCTGCTTCCGTTCCTTGCGGTTCGATGGTTGGGGCCAAGGTTCCGATGTCCGGTGTTCCCGGCTCCGTGGCGACAGCACCTGGTCCGGCCGCCCCTTACGGACAAACTGCGGCGACGGCTCTGCGTACGGCCGCCGTGGCGAATCCCAAGGCCGAACGCGTGGTGCGGATGATTCGCGAATTCCGCCTGGAAGCAGCTACACCTGTGGAATGTCTTTTATTCGTAGCAGACTTGAAAAAAGAGTTAGATGGCTATTTATGACAATTTGCCGGTTTTCAAGGCGACTTACGACCTGCTGTTGCAGGTGGTGAAACTTTCGGTTCATATCCGGCGCGATGCCCGCTACACGATGGGCGAATCGCTCAAGAAAGAGATCATCGGTTTGTGCGTCTGCATCTACCGGGCCAATCTGACGGCGGAAAAGGGTCCGCTGATCGAGGAGGCGTGCGAGAAGCTGGTGCCTATCAAGCTGCTGATACGTCTGTTGCACGATACGCAGCAGTTGTCGACGAAACAATACGCCATGTTGTGCGAGCATCTCGATACGATTACCAAGCAGTTGAGCGCATGGCAGAAATACACGCAGAAGGACAAGAAGAAGTCCTCGAAAAACAAGTCCGAGCAAACCGATTCCTGCGCCGCGGAACCCGAAGCCGCCGACAAGGAATAACAATCTTTTCGACCGCCCGAGGCCGAGCCAGGTTCGCCTGAGCGACGCCAGGGCAAGAAAAGGCGCGACAATGACTTTTCGATAAACCGGGAGCAGAACCTTGAATCCGCTTGCGTTCCGCCCAAGGTCGGGGAAAGGTCCATTGGCGAGCGATAAGAAACAGTTTTTTTGATCCGGAATGGCAGGGGTCACGGTTCCTGCCAGCGCGATCAGTAGATTCAGCAATCCGCTGGCGGCATACTCCGGTGCCGGAGCGAGGCTCCGGTCGTGAGGCCGTCAGTTGTTCATCCCAGCTGCTTCGGAGTTGGGCTCCTTCCCCGAGGAGCGCTCCTCCGAAGTATTCTTTCCAGCGATTGCTCCGAAACTGCCGGGCTGCGGGCCTCCGCAACCGGGAGACGGGAGCCTTGGCGAACGTCGGCACGAACGGCTACTATTGGTCTTCGTCGTCGCGTCTGGCAGGCGACAACAACGCGGGCAACTTGAACTTCAACTCAGGCAACGTGAACCCGCTCAATTGGAACAACCGCGCCAACGGTTTCTCCGTGCGCTGCGTCCAGCATCTGCGGCTGTTTTTCTGTCGTTCGGGGCTCTTTGACACTCTGCAATCATAATCGAGCATTCAGCATTTTTACTTTTCAATCAAGAGACAAAAACAGCTCTTGGCGACCCGGAGTGGCACGGACCACGGTTCGAGCCAGCGCGGTCGGTAGATTCAGCAATCCGCTGACGGTACCCCGAAGCTACAACGTTTTGACATGCGTGCTAAAACGTTTGAACTTCATGCAGTTTTTCCGCGTCGGCAGAACCGGACCGACTTTGTTCCCGGCCCCGACGGAGACGCTGCGCAACCCGCCAGCTGTACATCCCAGTTTGCGCCGGGGCTTTTCTCCGGAGCATTCAATCCAGCGATTGCCGTTCATTGGCGGGCAACCGCCACCGCGAGACGGGAGCCTTGGCGGTCGTCGGCGCGGAGGGCATCGTGTGGTCTTCGTCGTCCTACGCTGCCGGCAATCACAACGCGGGCAATCTGTGGTTCCACTCGGGCAACGTGAACCCGCTGAACAACAGCAATCGGGCCAGCGCCTTCTCCGTGCGCTGCGTCCAGCATCTACTGGGGCTGTTTTTCAACTACATTCGGATCGGAACCTGCGGAACGACCTGCGGCCCGGAGTGACGGAGCGCCTGCCACGGCTTCCGTCAGCGAGGCCGGCAGATTCAGCAATCCGCCGGAGCTGCGGGCCATGCCTGCGCGAGGCTCCGGCTATACAACCCAGTCTGCGGCAGGGTGACTTTCCCTGCCGGAATTCATCCCAGCGATTGCTTTCATATGCTGCTGCGGGCTACCGCAACAATGCGACGGGAGCCTTGGATGTCGTCGGCACGAACGGCTACTGCTGGTCGTCGTCGTCCTACAACGCAGGCAACAACAACGCGGGCATGTTGAACTTCAACTCAGGCAACGTGAACCCATTGAATGGGGGCAACCGAGGCAACGCGCGCGCCGTGCGCTGCGTCCAGCATCTGCCGGGTATTTCCGATGCCGACCGAACCATGCGGATACGAACAGCTCCATACGACCCGGAGTGGCAGGGACCACGGTTTCAGCCAGAGAGGTCGGTAGATTCAGCAATCCGCTGGCGGTGCCCCGGACCCCGGGCCCGGAAACGCCGCCAGTTGTACATCCCAGCTTACTGCGGGGTTGCAGCCTTGCGAGGCGCTCCTTCGCGGCAAACATTCCAGCGATTGCTGCTCACGCTTAAGCTACGGGCTACCGCAACCGTGAGACGGGAGCCTTGAATGCCGTCGGCACGAACGGCTACGCCTGGTCGTCGTCGTCCTATGCCGCAGGCAATCTCAACGCGGGCAACTTGAACTTCAACTCGGGCAACGTGAACCCGCTGAATGGAAACAACCGCGCCAACGGCTTCCCCGTGCGCTGCGTCCAGCATCTGCCGGAGCTGCTCATATCCTTTCCTATCCCACACTTACGATTGGCCGGACATGCCGGGAGCATGCCCGACCCCGATAAAAAACAGCATCTACGACCCGGAATGGCAGGGGCCAAGGCTTCGGTCAGTGCGGTCGGGTAGATTCAGCAATCCGCTGGCGGCACAACGCGCTTCCCGATTTCTGCGGGAGCGGACCGCCAGCTATGCAACCCAGTCTGCCCGGAGGCACTTCCTCCGGACATTCATCCCAGCGATTGCTTTCCATTGCTACGGGCTACCGCCACCGTGAGTCGGGAGCCTTGACGAACGTCGGCACGGAAGGCGACGTATGGTCTTCGTCGTCCGCCTACGCAGGCAATCTCAACGCGGGCAACTTGAACTTCAATTCGGGCAACGTGAACCCGCTGAACAACACGAACCGCGCCAACGGCCTTTCCGTGCGCTGCGTCCAGCATCTACACAGAGCTGTTTTTTATCTTTATGAAGTCGCCGGAACCGCTCCGGCGGCCGACTTGCCATTCTTCGTACCAACAGCTTCATTGATCCGGAATGGCCGGGGCTACGGTTCCTGCCAGCGCGATCGGTAGATTCAGCGGTCCGCTGGAGAAGTCCACGCGACCGACGGCTTCTTCAGTTGTACACACCAGTTTGCGACGGAGTTGGGCTACAAGGTTCTCCTCCGGGGCATCCATTCCAGCGACCGCTATACACGGCCCTGCTGCGGGCCTCCGCAACCGGGAGGCGGGAGCCTTGGCGTACGTCGGCACGAACGGCGAATACTGGTCTTCGTCTTCCTACGCCGCGGGCAATCCGAACGCAGGCGACCTGAACTTCAACGCGAGCAACGTGAACCCCTTGAACAACCCGAATCGGGCCAACGGCCTCTCCGTGCGCTGCGTCCAGCATCTACACGGAAACTGTTTTATTCCATCCTTTGTTTTTCCCCACAGCTTGCGACCCGGAGTGGCGCGGACTACGGTTTCTGCCAGCGCGGTCCTTAGATTCAGCAATCCGCCGGAACTGCGGGCGACGCCTGTGCAAGGTTCCGGCTGTACAATCCAGTCTGCTCCGGGGCATTTTCTTCGGTGCATTCATCCCAGCGATTGCTTTACATGTTTGCTGCGGGCTTCCGTCACGTTACGACGGGAGCCTTGACGAGCGTCGGCACGGAGGGCCGTGTGTGGTCTTCGTCCTCCAACTACGCAGGCAACCGCAACGCGGGCAACTTGTACTTCAATTCGGGCAACGTGAACCCGTTGAACAACAACAATCGCGCGAACGCTTTCTCCGTGCGCTGCGTCCAGCATCTAAGAAGCTGTTATTTTACCTTTTTGCAACCATGTGCATCCCATGCGGATGCCTTTACCTATCAATCTGACTATGAGCCAAAAACTACTGACCGACGTTTTCCAGGCATATTACGACGCCCGCGAAAACAAACGGAACACCCTGAGCCAGCTGCGCTTCGAGATGAACCTCGAAGAGAATCTGATGGACCTCTACCACGAAATCGCCGAACGGCGCTACCGTGTGGGCCGCAGCATCTGTTTCATGACCAACGTCCCGGTCAAACGGGAAATCTTTGCGGCCGACTTCCGTGACCGTGTCGTGCACCACCTGCTGTGCAATTATGTGGGGCCGCTGTTCGAGCGGACGTTCATCACGGACAGCTACTCCTGCCGTAAGGGAATGGGCACTCATTTCGGTATCGGACGGCTGGAACACCATATCCGGTCGTGCTCGAATAACTACCAATGGAAGTGCTACTTGCTGAAACTGGATATTCAAGGTTATTTTATGAATATCAATCGGCAGATTCTGTTCGACATCATTACGCAGAAGCTGGACCGATTCGCCAACCGCAAGGCCTACGATGGCAAAACCTGGTCGCAGGTCATCGACTACGACCTGGTGCGCTATCTGTCGCACGAAATTGTCTTCAACGACCCGACCGAAAACTGCGAAGTGCGCGGCACGCAACGGCAGTGGGTCGGTCTGCCGCCCTCGAAAAGCCTGTTCCACACGCCCGACGGATGCGGACTGCCGATCGGTAATCTGACCTCGCAGCTGTTCAGCAATGTCTATCTCTCTAAGTTGGACGACTTCGTGAAACGGACGCTGCGGGTGAAACACTATGGCCGCTATGTCGACGACTTTTTCATCGTGGGCACCGACCGGGCGAAGCTGATGCAGCTGGTTCCCGTCATTCGTAATTTTCTGAAGGAAGAGCTGGGGCTGATGCTCCACCCCGACAAGATTTATTTGCAGGAAGTGACCAAGGGGGTGAATTTCCTGGGCGCGAACATCAAACCCTACCGCCGCTATCTGGTCAACAAGACCAAACGCAGAATCAACCGCCAGATGCGCAGTGCCGTTTACCGCCCGTCGCGGCTGATGGTCGCCACGGTCAATTCGTACCTCGGGTACATGCGGCATCTGAACTGTCAGAACTATATCCGCAAACTCGTGGAACGCAACCAATGGCTGCTCGAACGGGGACGCTTCACTCCTTATTACAAGAAGTTCATCCCGTTCAAGAAACCTGCGGACCCGTCGTCTGACCCGATGATGTAGGGGGGGGCTGTCAGCGCGCGTTGTAGGCTTCGAGCGCCTTGCGCAGGATGAAGAGCGCACGTTCGAGGTCCTCTTTCTTGAGGACGTAGGCGATGCGCACTTCGTTGCGGCCGCACGAAGGGTCGGAATAGAAACCCGAAGCGGGGGCCAGCATGACGGTCTCGTTTTCGTAGCTGAATTCCGAGAGACACCACGCGCAGAACTTGTCGCTGTCGTCGACCGGGAGCCGGGCCACCGTGTAGAACGCACCCATCGGGATGGGCGAATAGACGCCCGGAATCCGGTTAAGTCCGTCGATCAGGCATTTGCGCCGCTCGATATACTCTTCGTAGACCTCGGTGCTGTAAGACCTCGGTGCGTCGATGGAAGCCTCGGCGACGAGCTGTCCCAGGAGCGGGGGTGAGAGACGGGCCTGGCAGAACTTCATGACGGCGTTGCGCAGGGTTTTGTTCTTGGTGATGAGCGCCCCGATGCGGATGCCGCACTCGGAATAGCGCTTCGACACCGAATCTATGAGCACGACGTTCTGCTCGATACCCTCCAGATGGCAGGCCGAGATATAGGGCGACCCGGTGTAGATGAATTCGCGGTAAACCTCGTCGGAAAAGAGGAACAAGTCGTATTTCTTGACCAAGTCGCGGATGCGGTTCATTTCGCGGCGCGAGTAGAGGTAACCCGTGGGGTTGTTGGGGTTGCAAATCAGAATGCCGCGCGTGCGGGGATTGATGAGCTTCTCGAACTCGGCGACGTCGGGCAGGGCGAACCCCTGCTCGATGGACGAAACGACGGGCCGGATGGTGGCGCCTGCCGAGATGGCGAATGCCATGTAATTGGCGTAGGCGGGTTCGGGGACGATGATTTCGTCGCCAGGGTTGAGGCACGACATGAAAGCGAAAAGCACCGCTTCGGAGCCGCCCGTGGTGACGATGATGTCGTCGGGCGAGAGCTTGATTTGATACTGCTCGTAATAGCCGGCCAGTTTCTCGCGCAGCGAACGGTAACCGTCGCTGGGGCTGTATTCGAGAATCGTACGGTCGATTTTCTTCAGGGCATCGAGCCCCACCTGCGGCGAGGGCAGGTCGGGTTGGCCGATGTTGAGATGGTAGATTTTGACACCTCGGGCGCGGGCCGCTTCGGCCAGCGGAACGAGTTTGCGTATGGGTGAGGCCGGCATCAGCTCGGCGCGCTGCGAAATTTCGGGCATGGGTTGAACGGGTTTCTTCGGTTGGGCCGCGGTCAGTCGAGTTCGACCGAGGGCCGGAATTTGATGACTTTGCGGGGCGGGATTTTCACGGCGGCCCCTGTGCGGGGATTGCGCCCTATGCGCTCGCTCTTGTGCTGGACGCTGAACGAACCCAGCCCCGAGAGCACGAGCCGGTCGCCGTCGCGGAGCGTCTGGACGGTGGCACGGATCATGGCGTCGACCACTTTGCGGGCTTCGACTTTGGTCATGTTCGTGTCGAGAGCGACGGCTTCGACGAATTGCGCTTTGTTCATAGGGTAGGGTCGTGAAAAGTGGCACCTGACTAACATCGGCAAAGTTAGGCAAATTTTGGGATTCCGAACACCCAAAGCCGAAAATTAAAGGGCCGCTCCGGGCGGATTCGTTGTCCGGACGGACCGGGGAGCGCCTGCCTGCCGTCCGTTCGCTGCGGTGCCGGGCCGGAAAGCCGGCGAATTAAGCGCAGCCAAGATTTGGCAGTATCGAAAATCGGTGTTACTTTTGTCCTCGGAAAGATGGCAGAGTGGTCGATTGCGGCGGTCTTGAAAACCGTTGAACTGCAAGGTTCCGGGGGTTCGAATCCCTCTCTTTCCGCTCCTGGGTTTGATAAGCGGCTGGAATTTCCGGTCGCTTTTTTTTGTTTGCGGCCGTCAAAAAAGTTGCGGATTTGTTGGAGGTGTAAATAAATCCGGGGGCGAGTTCTGCACAAAAACTTCGGCCTATAAGGCCGAAGTTTTTTGTGCGTGTTTTGCGGAGAGAAGGGTTTGCGAACCTACTCACCAAAAATCCTTATTATCAAGGCGATAAATATGTCAAAAGTTGCGTAGTAACGCTTGTGTAACAGTCTTTTGTCTGCAATAGTCGTCTATTGTCCGCCAAGTGTCTACTCGCTTGTTACAATTACAAAAGTAGAAAACTTTATCGATTCTTCATAGAAGAAAAAACTTTTTTGAATCGAAAATTCACAAAAGCTATTTTGCAGATTCTTTTTGCACTAATACAAATTATTTCATACATAGAGTTATTCGTTTCTACCGTCAGACGGATGGCCAGCCGTAAGTGCGGACGGATGTTTCGTCCAACAGCCCAATGGTTCAACGTCGATTGGTTGCAACGTTGAGCGGTCGGTAGCAATCGTCCTTGGAACGTATGTTTGTCCGGTGAATTGTCCGTTCAGCGACCGACCGTCATTCGTTGGTTTGTATGGCAAATAAACAAGGAAAAATCACAGCTTTTATCACTCTGAAAGTGGATGACATGTGGTGTCGGGATGGTAGCCTTCGTCGGAACATAGCAAGGTGTGTATCGAGTTGCTCGATACCTTTTGAGTAACTCAAAAGCCTTGGCCCCAACGGGGCGGAATTGTCCCCTCCGAAGTCGGACAAATGACTGTCAGGCAGCCTCTCGAAAAAAGGAAAACCCTGCATATACTTCCCCAAATTGAAATAACAAAGTTTTGATTCAAGGTCTTTTCGGCTTGCGAGAAAAAATAGTTTTGCGGAAATTTGCATCGAATTTTTACATGAGTGCTGTCCAATGTGAAAATTATTTTCTACTTTTGTCTCGTCGGGTAACCGGCAGACATATTTAGAAAGTGTTTTCGCACTGTCCTGAGTGGAAAATGTGGAAGTTTTTCAATAACAACGGGACGACGGACAACACTCATTTCTTGTATAGATATATGATTCGGGCATCTTCTTTGCCCGAGAATGTCCATATCTATCCAAGTGTGGGGTAATTGTATCGTTTATTGTTGTTATTGGTCATTCCACAACCATCCACTCGATAAACGAAATCGGCTCCACACTTTCTCTTTTTTACATATTACCCCGCCGTATCGGGAGCCGGACGGTAAAATTGAATTTAAGTTCAACTAAATATCGATTTTACCATGAGGAAATTAGTGTCTCTTTTTTTCTGTTTCTTGTTGGGGCTTCTGTGCCTTACCGCGGTTTGCAGCAGTTGTTCCGACAATGATTACGAAATCTACACTGCCATATACGGCGTAATATCCGATCGCGAGACCGGCGAACCGCTCGAAAACGTCAGTGTGATACTTTCCCCCTCCGGCCTTACCAAACAGACCGGAGCCGACGGAGTCTATTGTTTCGAGGGACTCGATGCGCAGCAATATACCCTCACAGCACAGAAGTTCGGTTATCAAACTAATCGCAAGCTCGTTACGGCCATTAGCGGCGAACGTATGGAAGTAAATATTCAACTCTCTAAAATTCAGCAACAATGAAAAAGATTCTTTTTGTGTGCTTATTCGTTTCGTTGCTTTTCGGATGTTCGAACGATTTGGAAAAGCCTGCTGCGACGGGAACTCTTTATGGTCATGTGGCGGACGGAGAGACCGGAGATCCGATTGCAAATGCCAATATCCGCTTGTATAGCGGAATCGCTGCCGATTGCTTGGGCGAAGTCCTTGCGACTGCTGTGACCGGTACCGACGGCTATTTTCAGATGTCGGAGGTCGATCCCGGCAAATCCTATGAGGGAAGATTTATCCTTGTTTCCCATCCGCACTATCGAAATTTCTCGCAGCGGGTCTCTATTCAGGCGAATCATAACACCGAATTGCAAATATTGTTATATGCTCAATAAGTTTTGGTTATGAAATATCCGATTCTTTTTTTCTGTTTGCTCGGGCTGTATAGTTGTTCGAGCGATTCGACCGAAGAAGTAAATACCGGCGGTATCGCCGGCAGTGTCTCTGACCAAACCACAGGCGAACCTGTCGCTACGGTGAATGTAACGCTTTCGCCCGGCGGCAAATCGACCGTTACCGGCAACGACGGCAGTTTCTCGTTCGTCGATTTGGAACCGGATGATTATACGATCTACATCCGTAAAGAGGGTTACAATCCGAACAGTAGCAGAATCAGAGTAGCGGCAGGACAACAATCTCAAGCGCACCTGCTTATCGAACGCATCCCAGCCATCGTTACGGCTGATCGCGAAGAACTCGATTTCGGAGAAAATGCCGGAGTGAATACACTTTCGTTCGGCATCATCAATTCGAGTTACGAAGATTTGAGTTGGCAAATCGAGCACGATTGCAAATGGATTAAGGAAATCCGTCCGGCCAGCGGTGTGCTTAAATTGGGGAAAACCGAAACGATCGTAGTAATTATTGATCGTGAATTGCTTTCAGCGGGCAATAACGAAACGGTTCTCGTCGTCCGGTCGACGAACGGTCGTGCCGAAGTGAAAATCAAGACTGTGGGGGTCGAACGCGATACACCCCGCTTGAATATTTTGGATGCAACGGGAATTACCTCTTCGACAGCAACGCTCAATGGGGAAATTCTTGCTGCCGGAATTCCGGCCTATACTGAACGCGGATTTGTCTATTCGCTCAATTCGATGCCGACTTTCGACAATATGCTTGCGAAACTTACCGCACCGGTTACGGAAGATAACACATACTCGTATAATTTAAGAGGCCTGACATTGGGTGAGACATATTATGTCCGAGCTTATGCGACCAATAGCGTCGGTACAGCTTACAGTGCCAATGAAATCAATTTTATGACCATATCGTCTCAGCCGAAGGTTTCTGTAGATGGAGTTTCAGGTATAAACGTAACCAAAGGCTCAGCGACTTTCAAAGGGACGATCGTGGATGCTGGCGACCCTGCATATTTTGAACGCGGTTTTGTCTATGGCACGATTCATAATCCCACTTTGAACGATACGAAAATAACGGTTAACGGAACCGGTATCGGCGAATTCAGTGCCGATGTAACCGGGCTGCAATTAGACGAAAGATATTATCTGCGGGCATACGCCACGAGTAAAATAGGCGAAACAGAGCAGACCATTTACAGCGATAATGAAATACAGTTCGCCTTGTCATCTACGGCACCTATCGTCAGCACGCAACCGGTTACTAATCTGAATGTTTCAGCTGGTTCCGTTACTTTCAACGGCACGGTTGAGAGCGTCGGAAATCCGACTTATACCGAGCGGGGATTCGTTTATGGACTGACAAGCAATCCGACTGTCGATGATACTAAAATAGTTGTAAACGGTACGGGAGCCGGAGCGTTCAGTACTGGCGTCAGTGGCTTGCTGCCGGATCAAAAGTATTATGTCCGCGCATATGCTGTCAATGCTACTCAAACAGCATATAGTGCAGACAACGTAACATTCACTTTGACTTCGACAGCTCCGGAAGTGTCGGTACAGAATGCATCAAATTTGAATGTATCCGCTGGTAGCGTTACACTCAATGGTACTATTGTTAATGCAGGCAATCCGGCTTATACCGAGCGAGGATTCGTTTATGGACTGACAAGCAATCCGACGATTGATGATATGAAAGCAACTGTCGGTGGTACAGGCACAGGAGCTTTTAGCACTATTATTAAGGATCTACAATTGGATCAAAAATACTATGTCCGCACTTATGCAACCTATAAAATCGGAAATGAGACTCGGATAGCATATAGTTCTGAACAAGTAAATTTTACCTATACTGCTACATCTCCGAGAATTTCAGTACAGCCGATCAGCAATTTAAGTGTTGGGGGAAATATGGTTACTCTTAATGGCACTGTAGAAAGTATCGGTGATCCGGCCTATACCGAACGCGGATTTGTCTATGGTTTGACAGGTAACCCGACAGTAAACGATACAAAAGTAGCGGTGAGCGGTACCGGTACAGGAACATTCAGTGCAGTTATCAGAGACTTGCAACTGGATCAGAAATATTATGTTCGTGCCTATGCAAATAGTCAGGTAGGAGGCAGTATTAGAACTACATACAGCAGTGAGCAGATAACCTTTACATATGCTGCTACCAAAGCAGAGGTTTCGATACAGGCCGCAGAAGATGTCGATGTCGAAACAGGAGAGGCCTCGCTGTACGGGTTGATCGTTTCTGTCGGCGATCCTGCATATACCGAATGCGGATTCGTCTATGCTTTATGGAACAATCCCACATTGGACGACAGCGAAAAAGCAATCGTAACCAAAAGCGGAACTGGAGTGTTCAGAACTCGTATTACAGGGTTATCGCTCGAAAAAACATATTACGTACGCGCTTACGCTACCAATCTGGCCGGGACTGCTTATAGCTCCCAAATTACGGTTTCGACAAAAGCGACGTTGCCTGAAGTAACAACTTTAGAATCTACAAATATAAATTTTAAAGCAGGGACTGCGGTGTTTCGTGGTGCAATCGTATCATCGGGAGAGCCAACTTATACAGAACGAGGTTTTGTTTACAGTACTATGAAAGAGCCAACTATCTATGATAATAAAGTCATTGCTAATGGGAGTGCAATAGCGGGTAATTTTAGCGTTTCTGCTACCGGACTGCCAACCACCACGTATTATATGCGTGCATATGCTATTAATCGAGGGGGAATTGTGTATGGAAAAGAATATCGCATTGATCAAGGATGGTTGGAATTTTCCGATATCGGGCTTGCTGTGCAAACAAAAGATATTGGAACAGGAACAGTTATGTATGTATATAATAGTTGTGAAAATTCCAATTTAGGCGATTTTACGGATTGGAGATTACCTTCTCTTAATGAATTAAACACTTTATACCGATATAAAAGTGAATTAGAGTTTAATGATAATTACTGGACATCTTCCTGTATTCAAAGGCAGAACATATATAATGGTATGATTACTACTTACTATATATATATCAATTTTAATAATGAAAGTGGTTATAGCGAAACGACTAATCAAAATAGTTTATATCTCGGCCGTTGCGTCCGCACGCTGAATCCGACAACAAACCAATAAAAAGAAACTTTTTGTTCAACCCAATAAAAATTAAATGTTATGAAAAAATTATTTGTTTTGGCGACCATTATGTTGTCGTTGGTTTGCAGTACCGAAACGTTCGCACAGTCGAAAAAAGAGTTGAAGAACGTGAAAATCCGAGCCAAAGAGTTGGCAAAAGAGGGCTGGAAAGTCGAGGGCGTCGGCACACTGGAATCCGAACTGGCTAAAATCGAGAGTAAGAGGGGCAATGCGGAAATTCTGGTTGGTTCTGCATATGGCAACAAGAAGATCAGTTTAGCCAAAGCCAAAGCTCGGAACAATGCGATCAACGAATATGCCGAGTATGCGAAATCGATTGTCAAGGGGCGTATCAATTCCGGCTTGTCCGATCTCAACGGCGAGGAAACGGATAACATCGTCAGCGGATTCGAAAGGATGGTTATCCGGGAACTCGATGGCGAGATCAATATTCCGGCACTTGTTCTTATCAGAAGCAATGGAGCGACCAATGATTGCCAATGTTTCTATGTCATCGATTCCGATGCCGCAGAAAAAGCCCGTATCAAAGCAATGAACCAAGCGATCGAGAAAGCGGGGGTCGCACACAAATACGGCAATGAAATTTCGAAATTCGTAAACGAAGGATTCCATGCTGAATAAGCTGTATTTTATGGTTCCGATGGTGCTGATGTCGTTCAATATGACGGCATCGGCACAATCTCGGGCCTCCGACAGAATAAAACCGAAATGGCTTCATGCTTTGCCGGTGCCATCGAACTCGTCTTTCGTGTATGTTACACAATCCGCCTCTGCCGGTACATTGAGAGATGCCAAGCAAGAATGCTTCTCGGAATTGATTGCGGCTGCCGGTCTGGAAAAAGGAATAACCACCAAGGTCGATTATAAATCGAGTGAACAAGAACGGCTCGTATGGCATAATGACAAAAAAAACGAATACGTAGAAAGCAGATTTTTGGTAAATAGTACGATCCAGGGAAAACCGGTTACACTGCACGCATTGGTGATCGACGAATACGAGGAGCGCAAAGGGGACGGAAAAATTTATTTAACAACTCTTTATGCCCGATCCCAGATCGATGCCATTCCCAGTTTCGATAACATAACGGTAACCGACAGTTATGGTGCCCGCGGTCTGTGGCGTTCGGCGATCGTACCGGGTTGGGGCCAGTTCCACAAGGGTGCCAATCTCAAAGGCGGGCTTATCCTCGGCGGTTGTGCGGCATTGGCAGCCGGTATCGTCTTTACCGAGAATCAACGGTCGGACTATGTTCGCAAAATCGGTAAGACCCATAGCGCCGAACTGAAACGCACTTACGCTACCAAGCGCGACCATTTTGCAACGGGACGCAATATCTGCATCGGAGCTATTGCGGCACTTTACGTTTACAACCTGATCGATGCCGTAGCGGCCCCCGGTGCTCGACGAATCGTTGTACATCCCCGCAGCGGAGGCCGCGGAACGTATGCGTTCGCTCCTACGATATTGAATAACGGAGCACCGGTATTGGCGGCATCCGTAACATTTTGATGCAATAGAGATTATGAAAAATTTTCTATCAGTAATTCTGGCTGCTTTTTGCATTTGCAGCTGTTCGGCTGACATGCCGGACGGGCAATCGGTTGCAACCGGGAATGTCTATGGAGTTGTTACGGTCAAAAGTACAGCCGAACCTATGCGAGCCACAGGTGTTGAATTGTACTATAACAATGCCTTGTTGTTGAAAACCGTAACCTATGACGACGGACACTATGAATTCGTCGATTTGAAAGCCGGAACGTATGAATTGCGGGTCGTAGCCGAAGGATATGTGGATGTTAAGTTTAGCGTTATCGTGGAAGCAGGACGCACTGCTCGGGCGGATATGCAACTTACCGAAATCGAAACTTATATGACCATTCGGACTTTGGACATAACGGATATTTCGGGCAACAAAGCCACATTAAATGGAGCCTATACTTACCGAGGAAGCAATGCTCCTGATGAAGTCGGATTTTTCTATGCAACACACCATGCTCCGATCAGTGCAGGGACGAGAATTACAACAACAGTACAAGAAAATTTTTCGATTTCTATAAACGATTTGACAGAGAAAGACTACTATGTACAAGCCTATGCGAGAAACGCCAGAGGTGTCGCATATGGCGAACAAAGAATCTTTCATCTGTCGGGCGACCCGATTGTCAGCACGCTTGCTGCAACCAATGTAGATGCAGCATTCGATTCTGCCACATTGAATGGGCGAATCGAATATAAAGGTGTCCCAAATTACACCGAAAGAGGGTTTGTGTATTCCAATACGTTTGAATACCCCTCGATTGATGATAATCCTAACGACAGTAAGAAAATAATTGTTCCCGGAGATAGCTTGGAATTCAGTGCGAATATCACATGGTCATCGTGGTATTGGTACGGATATGTGTATGTGCGGGCCTATGCAAAAAATGAAATAGGAACCGTATATGGAGAATCGGTAAAATTCAGAATATAAATAACGTTGTTTCGTATGCCCCTCCCTAACTCGTATTGGCCTTCCTCTTTTTTTGCCGAAAAGTGGAATTCGGATGAGGAGATTGACCATCTTCGAGAACATAGAGAAGGCTTCTTGGAAAAAATCGAACAAATGAAAGCCCAACAGGCTAAATAATGTGATTGTGTTTATGCGAACCCGATTTTTCTTATTGCTGCTCTTTTTAGCCGGAAATGTTTCCGCCCAGTCGTTCGAGGAGTACCGCAGGCAGGCGCTGTCCGATTTCGACTCCTACAAGGCTGAGGAAATCCGTAAGTTCAAGGCCTATCGAGATAAGGTAAATGCCGAATATGCGGAGTATATGCGTCGGGCATGGTCGGAGTACAAGGCTCTGCCTGCCGATCCGGTGCCGCCGCGCCCCGAGCCACCGAAACCCGTGGTGAAAGACCCCGACACGAAGCCGTCGAACGATCCGATTCCGTTCGATAACATCCTGCCGACTCCGGCGCCCGTTCTGCCGCCGCAGCCCGTTGCGCCGCTTCCCGTGCCGGGAAAGCCGGCGCGGCCGTCGTTCTCTTTCACGTTTTACGGCACACCCTGCACCGTCGGATTGGAAGAACAGCATCGGTTTTCGCTCGTCGGTATTGATGAAAACAAGGTGGCTGATGCGTGGAAGTTGTTGTCGTCCGACGCCTATCTGTCGGTCGTTGCCGAATGTCTGACATGGCGCGATAAGTTGCAGCTTTGCGACTGGGGATACATGCGTTTTCTGGAACGGATGACAACGGCGTTCTTCGGAACGGACAAATCCAACGAAGCCCGTCTGTTGCAGATGTACATTCTGACCCAGTCGGGCTACAAGGTGCGTATCGCCCGCGCAGACGAGAGGCTGGTTCTGCTTTTGCCTTCGAAAAACAACATTTATGAATACGCCTATCTGCATATTGGTGGCTGCAAATACTATGTCGCCGATGCCAGCATGCGCCAAAAGCGGTTTTATGTCTTCGACCGGGAATTCCCCCAAGAACAGTTTTTCTCGTTGCGGATTCCTCGGGAGCCGTTGCTCTCCATGCGTGCTGCCTACGCCCGACAACTCACGGCTGAAGGTTACCCTGAAGTTTCGGCGAATGTCGCGACCAACCGAAATTTGATAGATTTCTATAATGATTATCCGTTGACCGATGCGTGGAACATCTATGCGGAGGCGTCGTTGAGCGCTTTGGTCAAAAAGCAGCTGTACCCCATCCTGCAAAAAGCCATCGCCGGTAACAGCAAAGCTGCGGCCGCAAATATGCTTATCGATTGGGTGCAGACGGCGTTCGACTATCGGACCGATGATGAGCAATTCGGACAGGAGCGGCCGCTCTTTGCCGACGAGACGCTCTATTATCCCTACAGCGACTGCGAAGACCGAGCGATTCTTTATGCCATACTGATTCGCGACTTGCTCGGGCTGGACGTCGTATTGCTCCATTATCCCGAACATTTGGCTACGGCCGTCTGCTTCGGCGACGATACGCCGGGCGACCATTTGATGATTGACGGCCGCAAATACATTGTCTGCGACCCCACCTACATAGGTGCAACAATCGGGGAGACGATGCCGCAGTACAAACAGACCAGGGCAAGTGTTGTAAGAATAAGATAGGTATTTGATAGTTTACAGAAAACAATGGCGGGCAGGTTTTAAGGCCTGCCCGTTGTCATTGAATCTGCCGCTTACGAGACATCGGCGCCGTGTGTGGCTATCAAGTACTCAAATCGTCTCATGTTTATTCCTCCAACGCTATTTTCTCGATTTCGCTTAATTGTCCCGCCAATGCTTGCATATCCCGACCTATTTTGTCGTTGGTAATGCGGGCATAGATTTGGGTCGTTACGATGTTCGTGTGGCCCAGCATCTTCGATACGGTTTCGATCGGCACTCCTTTGGCCAGCGTCATCGTCGTCGCGAACGTATGCCTTGCCAGATGGAAAGTGATATTCTTCTCAATGCCGCATAGGTCGGCAATCTCTTTCAGATACGAATTGAGTTTCTGATTACTCAATACAGGTAGCAATCGACCGTCGGGCAGCGTTCCTTTGTATTTTTCCAAAAGCATTTGCGGTACTTTCAGCAGCGGCACGTTTACCGGCGTCTGTGTTTTGTGGCGATGCGTCATAATCCATAGCTTGCCGTCGAACGAGGTGCGGATATTTTCTTTGGTAAGATTCCGCACGTCGATGTAGGCCAATCCCGTGAAGCATGAAAAGATAAATACGTCGCGTACTTGTTCCAGCCGTACGCACGGCATCTTCTTTTGCAGGATGCGTTGCAGTTCTTCTTCGGTCAGATAGCCGCGGTCTACTTTCTTCAAGCGGATTCGATAGTTGGCGAACGGATCGTTGAAGATCCATCCGTTGTTCTTCGCTTCGATGATAATCATGCGCAGCGTTTGTAAAAACTTGGCTGCCGTATTTTGACAGCATTGTTTTTCCGTCCGCAGATATTGCTCGAAGCTCACAAGAAACGAATGCGTTACTTCTTTCAGCGCGACATCTTTCATCCGATACTTTGTCTGAATGAACTCTTCCACCCTTCGGAAGCAGCGGTCGTATTTGCGATAAGTGGCCGCACTCTTGCTGATGCCTACCAGCTTCTGTACATCTTCGTTGTGTCTGCGGAACGTCCCCAACAAAGTCTGTTGCCGAATCGTTATTCCTAAAAAGGCATTGCGTACTTTCTCCGCTGTTACGTAGGCTTCGTATTTTTCGATTTCCCGATAGTGGTTGCGCAGGCTCGTCCGTATTTCGTCGAGTAGTGCGTTGAATTCGCGTGCGGCTTTCGTCGTGCCGAGCATCTTTTGATTCGTCGCATTCCACAGCTGCGGTTCGATGTCCAGCTTCGAGCTGAATTGTACGGATTCTCCATTGACCGTAACACGAATCATAATGCCCGCTTTACCAGCTCTGTTTACTTGATTCTTACGGGCATAGAAAAGAATCGTGAATGTGCTTTTGCTCATAATACCTCTCGTTTTGTTCCCGCCGGGCGATTTCTGTAACGATCGCCGTCGGCAAAGAACCGGTTAATAATTGGTTTATGAGCAGACACTTTTAAGACAACAGACGACAAATCAGCGACTTATGTCGTAAATCGTTACTAAAATCCCAAAGCCGTTTTAGTAACGGTTTTAGTAACGCGACTTTGTCCGAACGGGGCTTTTTCGTGTCTTTCGGATGTCTTCGAGAAGAAAACGAAAATCCCGCAAAACCTTGATTTTGCGGGATTTGTCTTCGTTTGGCCCCATTTTGTCTTCGGGCCTTGGCGGAGAGAAGGGGATTCGAACCCCTGAAACGCTTTTGACGTTTACTCGCTTTCCAGGCGGGCCAGTTCAACCACTCCTGCACCTCTCCGGATTACGGGTCCAAAAGTAGGCAAACTTTCTGAAATCTGCAAACGAAGCCGCCTAATAATTTGACCGAAGCCGCTGAACCTATCCGATTTCCGGCTCCTCGGCCAGCACCTCGAAAATCTTGTGGCGGTCGAATTCGAGCCAGTATTGCAGGGCCAGCCGCCGGATATACTGCCAGTAATCCTCCGTGAGGTCGCCATACAGTTCGATGCCGTGCCGGACATCGCGGCGGATGCGGTCGGCGTATTGGGGTTTGAGCCGTAGGCGGACCGCCCGGTTCTTGAAGCGGAACAGCGCTTCGGGACGCGGGGTGTCGCATTCCGCCACCCGTATCAGGCCGTGGCCCACGGTGGCGCCGGTCCCCACCTGCAAGCCGTCGTTCATGCAGCTGACGGGCGGATAGTGACCCGCGTAGGTGGTTACGAAGATGTCGTCGACCCCGATGTTGAAGAATTCGCGGGCGCGGATGCCCATCTTGACGCCGATGATGGCATAGATGCCTAAGTGGCCATGGAGTTCGTTGGTCAGTACGCCTGCCCGCCATTCGCTCGGGCCGTGGAGGGCGAGGGCCTGTTCGATGATGGGCCGGACGTCCTGCGCGTAGCATCCGGCGTCGCAGGGGAATCCGTAGAATACGCGGCTTTCGGCGTCGGGCTTGCCGAGCAGCAGGGCGACCGTCGCGGGGCAGAAAGTTTCCGGATTGCGGAGCGTGCAGGCCGTGACGGTGGGGGTGAGCGGCTTGTGCTCGAAAAGTTCCGGCATGAAGAGACAGAGTGCCGCCAGGTCATCCCATGCCTGGAGATGCTGTTCCTCGATTAGCCGGGAAAGGGGCGGAGTGCGATGCGTGGCGACGATTTTCCGGGCATGGGGCGTGGGTACGGTGGCGAGGGTGTCTATCCATGCGGCCGTCACGGCGACCGGAGATTCGGCGCAGGCGGAAACCATCGTCACCGGGATGCCGCTGGCCAGTACGTAGCGAGCGGCGTCCGAATCGGTGCAATAGTTGGCGCTTTCGTGGGGGCGGGTGCAGCCGTTGTACCAGACGATGCGGGCGATGCGGTTCTTCAGGGCGGGCCGGGCGGCGAGCAGGTCGCTGAAATTGGTGAGCGCGCCCAATGCGACCGCGATGACGGGTTCTTCCTCGTTTTCGATGGTTTCGGCCAGCAGGGCCGGAGCGTCGGGGTATCGGTCCGGAACGGCGGTTTCGCCCCAGCATATCTGTTCCGAATGGGCGCGCCATGCCGGAGCGAGACTGCCTGCCGGACGCCCGCAGCCGACCGGAATTCCCTCGTGGTGGAGCGTGCGAAGCAGTCCGCGGACGCAGGATGCCGAGCGCCGGGGGTGCTGTGCACCGTCGGAGGTAGTGACGGCCAGCACTTCGGCTTCGCGGTTGCCCAGCAGCAGGCAGAGGGCCCGCAGGTCGTCGGCCGCGCCGTCGGTGTCGATGACGACATGATAGCGTGCCTTGCCCGAATGGGCTTGGCAGACGACGGGTGCAAGCGCGCAGAACAGCAGTAGGATACGTTTCATGATAGCGGGATTTGTCTCGGCACGCTGCAAACCCCGCGCCCCCGGTGTGGCGTTTCAGGGCTTTTTCCTGCCCCATTTGGGCGTGATGCCGACGAACAGCTCAAAGTGGATGCCCGGCATCGGGCGCGCGAGCACCGACAGGTATTCCTCGTCGAAAAGGTTGTTGACGGCGCCTTTGAGCGACAGGTCGGCCCAGCGCAGCGAAAATCCCTTTTCGAGCGTGAGGTTGTTCATGTAGTAGGGCGGCAGATGGCCTGTGAGCGTGTGGTCGTTGCTCGACATGGTGTAGCGGCGGCTGTACCAGCACCATTTGTAGTGCAGCGACCAGCGGCGCCACGAAAGCCGCCCCGTTGCAGTCGCCGAATGTTCGGGCACGTAGGGCAGCTGCTTGCCCACCGAGCGGTCGGCCGGGGTCGTCGGGGCGCCCTCGTTGACCGACGGGGTCCACGAGTAGGTGCCGTCGAGGTCCAGTCTCCAGTCGCGGGCCAGCGCTACGGAGAGGTTCGCCTGCAGTTCGACGCCGCAGGCATGGACTTTCTTGAGGTTGCGCGGCGAGAAGAAGCCTTTGGTCGTCGGCAGCCAGATAATCCAGTCGTCGACGTGCGAATCGAACCACGTTGCTGACCCGCTCAGCTTGTAGCGTTCCGCCTTGCCCACGGCGAACGAAATCCCCGCATCGTAGGTCCAGCCGCTCTCCCTGCGCAGGTCGGGATTGCCGCCCGGCAGGAAATAGAGATCGTTGAGGGTGGGGAAGCGGAAGTTGCGCGAGATGGAGGCCTTGGCTACGACGTTGCCCCGCTCGGAGAGTACGCCGTCGAGGAAAAGGGCGGGGATGAGGGGCGTCCACTCCGTGCCGAACAGCTCCTCGCGCAGGACGACCGAAACGCCGAAACGCTCGACGGGCCGCCATTTGGCCGAGAGACTGCCCGAAAGTTCGATGCGCCCTTTGTCGTAGCCGACTATCGCCTTGTTGCCCTCCTGCGTAATGATATTTTTGTCGGCGCTTCGGACCAGATGTTGGTAGACCGAGAGCGAAGCGGTGAAAAGCCACTTGCCGCCGATGCTGTATTCGCCGTCGGCCTGCCCGTAGAACGTGTCAATCCGGCTGCGCGAGCGGGTCATGGGCATCATTGTGCCGTTGCCCACGTCGCGCCGGTAGTCGTAGGCCATCCAGGTGTGGATGTATCCCGCCTTGGCGGCGACCTTCCAGTTGCGGCGCAGGTGGTCCCACGACACGATGCCGCGGAAAGTCTCCTCGCGCTGGCGGTTCTCGAACCTGAGGTCCGACGCATAGTCGGTCGAGAGCATCGGTAGTTCGCGGTTCGAGCGGATGTACCACGCGTTCAGCCCGAAGCGGTCGCCGCGCCCGGTGTTGCAATAGACCTCCTGCAAAACGTGCAGGTCCCGGAACGCGCCGCTGCGGTTGCGCTCTATGGGGTAGTAGGAGCCGACGATGTTCTTGTCGGCGTCGTAGATGTTCTCTTTCTTGTCGCGGTTGCGGTACTTGTAGTCGTTGGCCGACGAGGAGCAGACCGCACGGGTCGAGAATTGCCAGCGGTCGTTGCCGTAGGTCAGCCGCAGAAACTCGTCGAAGGTGCGGAACGAGCCGATACCCTGCACGTATTGCAGCCCGAACCCCCGGGTCGAAATAGGCTTGGTCGCCAGCTTTACCGCGCCGCCCAGTCCGCCGCCCGTTTCGTTGACCGACGAGGTGCCGTGCAGCAGCGATGCGTCGTCGACGAAGTAGGACGGAATCATCGAGAAGTCGGTCATGCCGAGCATCGGATTGCTAATGCGCATGCCGTTCCACGTCACCTGCGTATGCGAGGGCGAAGTGCCCCGGAACGCCACGGTCGAGAGGGTCGCACGGCCGTAGTCCTTGACGAAAATCGGGGAGTTGAACGTCAGCACGTCGGCCATCGAGAGGGCGATGTTTTCCTTAAGCGCCACGGAATCGAACCGGGTGCGCTGCACGCCTGTCTCCTTGATGGGGCGCTGCCCGACAACCGTCACTCCGGCAATCGGGTGCGTGCGTTTCGTCCAGTCGTTTTGCGCCGCGAGCGGCAGCGCTGCGAGCAGGCCGAGGAGCAGGGCGGTCGGTTTTTTCATGGCCGTGCTCCGTTGTTCCAGCAGAATGCGCCCGGGGTGATGCCGACGCGGAATTCGTCGAGCGGTTCGCCCTCGGCCGAGCAGCGGTAGACAATGCCCGGCTGCTGGTAGTCGATAGCGTCGGCCACGTAGACGTCGCCGCTTGAGGGGTCGACCGTGAGCCCGTAGTATTTGGTGCCGCGGAATCCGAGAAACGGCTCTGCCGGCAGCTGTGCGGCCGTCACCTCCATCTGCCAGACGTCATTGTCGAGCCAGTAGAGCCGGTCGCCCGCGGCGTTGAGCTGCAATTCCGAGGGCTGGCTGTCGGGACTGAAGCGGAAGACCCTTTCGAGGGTGAACGTTTCGGCGTCGATGCGGCAGAGCGAGGGCGTTTCGTAACCGTAGGGGCTGCCTTCGTAGCCGCCGTCGGTCACGGTCCACATTTTGCCGTACTTGTCCATCACGAGCGATGCGGGCTGCGCCCCGACGACCAGTTCGTCCACGACCGTGTCGGTCTCAGTGTCGATTTTCAGAATCCGGTTCTGGTAGGACCAGCAGCTGACGAAAAGATATTTGCCGTGCTGCACCATCTGTTCCGTCGAGCCGCTCTCCATCGTCATGCGGGGGCACTCGATGCAGCCCGTGATTTCGTAGCGCTTGGGGTTCACTATGAATATGCGGTTGTCCCACAGCTGGGTGACGTAGGCTTTTTCGTCGGACAGAAAATGGATGTAGCGCGGCGAAGTCAGGTCGGTGATGCGGCCCGTCTCGCGGAACGTGCGGAGGTCGATGGCGAAGATGACGTGCGAGTTGTTCACGACCACCCAGCCCACGCCGCTGCGGATGGTCATCGACTGCGCCACGTCTCCCAGTTTGAACCCGTTGGCGCGGCGGAACAATTCGTTTTCGGCCTGGCGCGTTGCAGGGTGGTAGTACGACAGCGAGGCGTTGCCGTACTGGAAATTGCCCTCGTTGAGGATGAACAGCCCGCCGTCCGGCGCCGCGAACTCCTCCGTCGGGCCGTAGTCCCACTTCATGCAGCCCGTGAAAGCGGCAAGCAGCAGGGCGGCGGCGATGCGTCGAAAGAACGTTCGGGCGGCGCGCATGGTTATTCGGCGTTGAAGTTGAGGTCGCGGACGGAGAATACCTCGGTCGACGTTTCGCCCAGGTCGCCGCTTTGGGCGAGGACGCCCGTCTGAATCTTCACGAAGTCGATGTATGCCAGCCCGGCAGGCGTGCCGTCGGCCCATACGGCGTCGGCGATGCGGAAACGGTTGGCGTCGGGTCCCTCTCCGGCGAGACGGTCGATGCTGCTGAAATTGTCGGCGTAGCCCCATTCGTAGGGCGGATTGACCCACTCGCCTTTCTGTTCGTCGAAGTAGTTGCGGGCTTCGAGCCGGGTGCCGCGCAGCGTGTAGCTTGCGGCGTCGACCCACGCGGGATAGTAGGAGGACTGGAGATGGTACTTCACCCGGTCGATGGTGCCGCTTTGCCCTCGGTTGTCTTCCCAGCGGACTGCCGCGCCGTCGTCCTCGGGGCGGTAGTAGGTCACGGCATAATCCTGCCATGTCCCGTTCTTGCCGTATTCCGAGCCCTTGAGCTCGTACCACGTGTCGTCGGGCAGGCCGTTGCCGTTTTCGTCCTGCATGACCCACACGATGCCCGGTTCGGAGGAGGAGGCGAGCGGATTGCCGCCGACGGCCAGGTCGTAGCCGCCCGTGCAGGCGACGCGGTGGTCGAAGCCCACGACGATGCAGCCGCCGAAACTGCCCAGCGAGACACAGCCGTAGGGGCTGGCGAGCTGTTCCTCGGCCCAACGGCAGGCTTCGTCCATGGTGCGGAGCGTGCGGGTTTCGTTGATGAACTGACCGGGGGCGGGCAGGTATTCGCAGACCCGGTTGCAGGCGGCCCGGTCGGTCGGCAGGTCGTCCACGATTACGTCGTCCCTGTTGCAGGACGGCGCAATCGCGAGCAGACCGAGCAGTAAAGCGAATCGTTTCACTGACGAAAACGGATTAGAGCACTACAAGAACATCGTCGTAAGCGAAATAGGCCGGAGTGTTCAGGCCGTAGGTGCCCATCTTGGAGCCCTCGACGTTGAATTCGATGCGGGCGACCTTGCCCAGCGAAGCGAGGCTCCATTTGGTCCACTCCTTCAGGTAGTCGGTGTCTTTGGCGAGGAAGATTTCGCAGCGCCCGGTCTCCTTGCCGTCGGTGTCGATGCCGATGGCCACGACTTTCAGAAAGTCGCCCTGGCCGAATGCGGGGCTTTGGTCGTCGCCGTTTACAATGGCGTTCACTACATAAGTCGTGTTGGCTACCCACATGTGGTCCACGATGCGTTCGGTGCCGTCCTTGAAATAGAACGACGGGCGTTTGCTGTAAGTGTCGCCCGATGCCACGCTGCCGTTATGCACGCAGAAGTTTTTCGAGCCGTTGTGTCCGCTGGCGGCATATACGGCCAGCTGGTAGTTGTAGTTGCCATGCGTCAGATCTATGTCGGTGTAGTTCGACACGACGTGGCCGCCGCCCCAGAACTTGTTGCCGCCGTAGTTGTTGGTCAGTTCCGATGCGAGGAACGTGTTGCCCTCGTCGTTCCAGTTGTAGAGCCAGTCGGTGGCGTCGGGGTAGAGCAGCGGACCGTTGTACTGGGGGTCGTCGATGAGCGACGACCAGTCGTCGAAGCCCTTGCCGCCGTTGTCGGTGCCTTTGTAGTCGCTGTCCTCGAACGTCAGCACGGCTGTTTGGGGCAGGCCCTGATTGTCGTCATTGTCGTTGCAGCTGGCCAGCGTCAGTCCCAGCAGGGCTACGGGCAGGAGTTTGAAAAGGTTTTTCATTGCGCGATATTTAATTAAATTAGGTATAAAAAAATCGACCGTGTCCCCGGGGAACACGGTGCAACGAAAAACGGAAGTGTCGGTCGGCTCTCTACCGGGCGTTCTGCCGGGTCTGCCCGTGCGGAAAGGAATCCGCCGACGTCGTTCCGATTCTCGCCCGTACTCCCGCAGGCAGCAAATCCTTGTGTTACGGCATCGGCAGGTCTTCTGACTTGTTCTTCGTTCTGCGCCTTCCCGGCCGCGGGGCCAGTGGCGGATTGCAGAACTTCGGACGCTCGGCGAGCGCCGGAACTCACAGCAACGGGTATTGTCGCAGATTCGCACTGCGTTCCCTTTTGATTCCAGGTCCGCGGCGGGACCGTACAGGAAACCTTTGCCGGGGCAAAGATACGAATAAAAACCGATTTGTCGTGCGGGGTGCGGAAAAATAACGGCTGGTCCCTATTTTTCGTCGATGATGCGCATCTGCTGGCGGACCGATTCTTCGTGGATGGCCCGCAGGACGCTGCGCATGAATTCGCGGTCCATGCCCAGTTCGGCGGCCTGCTCCGTGCGCCGCGAAAGGAGTTGTTCGTAGCGCCGGGTCTGAAGAACGGGCATGCCGTGCTCCTTTTTGCAGCGGCCGATTTCGCATGCCACACGCATCCGCTCGGCGAGCAGTTCCAGCAGCCGGTCGTCGAGCTTGTCGATTTCGGCCCGCAGTCCGTTGAGGTTGTCGGTGGTCGTGGCCGTTTCGCGGATGACGAGTTGGCGGACGATTCGGGCGAGCGCCTGCGGCGTAATTTGCTGGGCCTTGTCGCTCCATGCCTCGTCGGGGCGGCAGTGCGATTCGACGAAAAGCCCGTCGAAACCTAAGTCCATGGCCTGCTGTGCCAGCGGGGCGACCAGCTCGCGCGCGCCGCCTATGTGGCTCGGGTCGCAGAAAATCTGCAGCTCCGGAAAACGGCGGCGCAGTTCGATGGGAATGCCCCACATCGGGTGGTTGCGGTAGCGGCTGCGGTCGATGGAGGTGAATCCGCGGTGGATGACCCCGATGCGGCGGATTCCGGCGTTGCGGAGCCGTTCGACGGCGCCGATCCAGAGTTCGAGGTCGGGGCTGACGGGATTCTTGACGAGTACGGGGATGTCGCGGCCGCTGAGTGCGTCGGCTATTTCCTGCACGGCGAACGGGTTGGCTGTGGTCCGGGCGCCGATCCACAGCAGGTCGATGCCGCTTTCGAGGACCGCTTCGGCGTGGTGCGGCGTAGCGATTTCGGTGGCGACATACATGCCCGTTTCGCGCTTGACGCGTTCCAGCCATGCGATGCCTGCGCTTCCTACCCCCTCGAATCCGCCCGGCTTGGTGCGGGGTTTCCAGAGCCCTGCGCGGAAGATGCGGACCCCTTCGTCGGCCAGCTGGCGGGCCGTGGCGAGGGTCTGTTCCTCGGTCTCGGCGCTGCACGGTCCGGCGATGACCAGCGGGCGGCGGCTGTCGGCGGCGGCCAAACGGATGGGTTCGGTGTGGGTCATGGCGCTGCGAAAAAAAGAGACCGCCACGACTGGCGGCCTCCCGATTGCGAGCTGTCTATGAGACTTGAACTCACGACCTCTTCCTTACCAAGGAAGTGCTCTACCACTGAGCTAAGACAGCATTCCCTCCTTAAGAGTGGTGCAAAAGTACACAAGAAAAATGAAAAGACAAAAAAATTATACGATTTTCGCGAAAAATTTCTACCTTTACTTGCAGTTAACAACTTAAATCAATGAAAAAAATCCTGATAGTAGGCGCGGGCGGTCAGATCGGTTCCGAACTGACATGCTATCTGCGCAAGATTTACGGCGACACGAACGTGGTCGCGACCGACATGCGCGATTGCCGCGAGCTGGGCGAGGCAGGGCCTTTCGAGGTGCTCAACGCTCTCGATGCCACGGCCATGGCGTCGGTCGTGGCACGCTATCATATCGACACCATTTTCAACCTCGTGGCCCTCTTGTCGGCCGTCGGCGAGCGCAATCCCCAGATGGCCTGGAGCGTCAACATGGGTGCGCTGAACAATTCGCTCGAAGTGGCGCGGCAGCACCATTGCGCCCTCTTCACCCCCTCGTCCATCGGTGCGTTCGGCCCCTCGTCGCCCAAGGACGGTACGCCGCAGGACACCATCATGCAGCCCACGACCATCTACGGCATCTGCAAGTACACGGGCGAAATGCTGGGCAACTATTATCACCACAAATACGGTGTCGACACCCGTTCGGTGCGGTTCCCCGGCATCATTTCCAACGTCACGCTGCCCGGCGGCGGCACGACCGACTACGCGGTGGAAATCTACTACGAAGCCGTCAAGTCGGGGCGCTTCACCTGCCCGATTCCGGCCGACGTCTACATGGACATGATTTACATGCCCGATGCGCTGCGTGCGTGCGTCGAGCTGATGGAGACCGACCCTGCGAAGCTCATCCACCGCAACAGCTTCAACCTCGCGTCGATGAGTTTCACGCCCGAAATCATCTGTGCCGAAATCAAGAAGCGCATGCCGTCGTTCACGATGGACTACGACGTCGACCCCGTCAAGAAAGCCATTGCCGAGAGCTGGCCCAATTCGCTCGACGACACCTGTGCCCGCGAGGAGTGGGGCTGGAAACCCGAATGGGACCTCTCGCGCATGACCGATGACATGCTGGAGCACATCCGGCAGAAATTCGCCGTTCGATAGCGGCGCGGTTCTTGCCTGCGAGCTGGAAACCCGATTCCGAACCGTATGAAAAAAACTTTGCGCTGGACGGCCGTGGCTGCGGCCGTCGCGGTGGGTGTCGTCGCCGGCGGCAGCCTCTACCTGCTGGCCTATTCGCTCACGCCCCGCAAGACCATGCGCGCCCGCAACGCTGCGGCCCGCGAGGTCATGACTGCCGAATATCCTTTCCTGGAGCCTTGGCTGGACAGCCTCGAAACCACGGGCGCCCTGCGCGACACCACGATCGTCGGTGCCGAGGGCGAGCGGCTGCACGCCATCTATGCTTTTGCGCCCAAGCCGACCGACCGCACGGCCGTTATCGTGCATGGGTATACCGACAACGCGGTCCGCATGCTGATGATCGGCTATCTGTACAACCGCGACCTGGGTTACAACATCCTGCTGCCCGACCTCTATTTCCACGGGCAGAGCGAGGGCCGGGCCATCCGCATGGGGTGGAAGGACCGGCTGGACGTGCTGCGGTGGATGGAGATCGCCAACGGGATTTTCGGCGGTCGTACGCAGATGGTCGTACACGGCATTTCGATGGGCGCCGCCACCACGATGATGGTTTCGGGCGAGCAGCAGCAGCCTTATGTGAAGTGTTTCGTCGAGGACTGCGGCTATACCAGCGTCCGCGACCAGTTCGCCAAGGAACTCCGGGAGCAGTTCCATCTGCCCGCCTTTCCGTTGTTGCCCGTCGCCAGCTGGCTGTGCGATTTGCGTTACGGATGGAACTTCTGCGAGGCTTCGGCCTTGGAGCAGGTGCGCAAAAGCACCCTGCCGATGCTCTTCATCCACGGCGATGCCGACGATTTTGTGCCGACGGAGATGGTCTATCCGCTCTACGAGGCCAAGCAGCAGGGCGACAAGGAATTGTGGGTCGTTCCCGGCGCCGCGCACGCGCTTTCCTACCGCGATAACCGCGAGGAGTATACCCGGCGGGTGGAGGATTTCGTCGGCAAGTATATCGAGTAACCGTTTCTTCCGGTTGCAGCTGCGGCCTGCGGGGCGAGCGATTGCGAGCCTCCGCGCCGGGAGGCTCGCAATCGCACAGTTCGGAGAACTGCCTGTTTTTTCAGAATGTTTCCCGTTCGTAGGCGTCGATCATCGAGCCGCGGGTGCGGTTGACGATTCGCGCGCCGAGCGAGCGGGCATAGTCGCGCAGCACTTCGTGGCCGCGGAAAAGTTCGGCCACCTCGGCCAGGTAGACCGCCATCGTGTAGGGTCGGCGGGGCACTTTCTGGTACATGGGCCGCGGGTCGGCGGATTCTCCGCCGTCGTAATAGTGGCGGTCGGCCCGGCACAGCTGGTTGGCGTCGTCGACGCACAACCCCTCCAACAGCGTGTGGTCCACGCCGTAGAGTTCGATTCGCTTGTATCCCAACAACAACGCAATGTATTCGCCCACCTGCACCACGGTGCCGAAGTTGGCGCTGCCCAGGCCGTGGCGGTAGAGCCAGAATTCTAGTTTGCGGAATCCGCGGTACATCAGCGTGTGGAACGGCACGATGCGGATGTTCGGGTTGGGCAGGGCGGCGCGGTAGTCGAACCGCTCGGGATTGTAATATTGTACGTAGAGGTTCATGGGCCATGCGACCCGTTCGTTCATCGCGCGGTAGAGTGTTTCGACCCGTTGGCGTTCGGCCGTGTCGCGGAAGAACATCGGGTCGGAGAGTACGTAGTAGGCTGGGCGCAGTTCGGTGAAACGTTCGTCCTGCGCGAAGAAGTTGACAGCCAGAAAATCGCGGTCCCCCCCCCGCATATCTTCCAGCAGGCGCGGCAGTTCGTCGGCCAGCGCCGGACCGTTGCCCAGAATCGCCATCGTCGGCGCCGGCGCGCCCGCCGTGCCTGCCCGGCCGACGTAGTTGCGGAAATTCTCCTTCACAGCCATCGCCAGAAAGTAGAATCCGGTTTCGTAGAGATTGCGCAGAAAGCGGTCGAGTTTTTCGAAGGGAGTCATCAGCAAGGGTTTTATTTGCAAAAGTAGCAAAAGATGGGTATCTTCGCAAGAAAAGCCCGGTTATGAAGAGTCCTGCGATTTCGGTGGTTGTGCCGCTGTTCAACAAGCGCGATGAGGTGGGCGCCACGCTCCGCTCCGTGCTGGCGCAGACGCTGCCGCCCGTGGAGATCGTCGTCGTGGACGACGGTTCGACCGACGGGAGTGCCGAAGTCGTGCGGGCCATCGGTTCGCCGCTGGTGCGGCTCCTCGTGCAGTCCAACGCCGGGGTCTGCGTCGCCCGCAACCGGGCCGTGGCCGAAGCGCGGGGCGAATACATCGCCTTTCTCGATGCCGACGACTGCTGGGAACCGGGTTATCTGGCCGAAATCGCTGCGCTGATTGCGGAGTTTCCCGGCTGCGGCATCTATTCCACCGCTTTCTGGGTCCTCGACGGCAGAGGGCGTTTCCCAGTTCCTTGTCCCGACCGCCGGGGCGTCGTCGACAACTTCTTTCGCGACTCGGCCCACCGCTACATCTCCATTCCTTCGGCCAGCGTCGTACCGCGCCGCGTCTTCGACGAGGTCGGCGGCTTCCCGCCCGGTATGAAAATCGGCGAAGACCTCTATTTGTGGGTCAAGATTGCGCGCCGCCTGCCGGTCTGCTTCTCGCCGGCGCGGCTGGTCTGCTACTCCAAGACGGCCGCCAACCGTTCGGCCGCCATCTATACCCCCGAAGCGTGCGACTGCTCGTTCGAGGCGCTTTACGACCCGGCTGCACCCATCGAGGAACGCGAGTTCATTGCCCGTGCCGCTTTGGGCAAGGCTTTGGTGCTGAGCGCCAAGGGCGGCACCGAGGAGGCCGCCCGCGCCGTCCGCACCTTCTCGTTTACCCGCACTTATCGCCGTACGCTCCGCAAGGTGCGCGTGCTCAATGCGCTGCCCGTCGCTTGGCGCACGCCCGTGCTCAACTTCTACAACCGGCTGGCGTGGCTGCTGGCCAAAAAAGGATTATGAAAGAGGAAAGGTCTGCGATCGCAGACCTTTCCTCTTTTCAGTTCTCGAACGTCAGCGCGTCGTTCGCAGCGTCGATGCGGATGGGTTTCGAGCGGTCGACCTCGCCCGCCAGAATCCGTTTGGAAAGGTCGTTGACCACGTAGCGCTGGATGGTCCGTTTGACGGGCCGCGCTCCGTAGAGCGGGTCGAATCCCGCCGTCGCAATCCAGTCGCGGGCCGCTTCGGTGTATTCCAGCACGATGCCGTTTTCGGAGAGCATCCGGCGGACGATGCCGAGCTGGATTTCGACGATGCGTTCGATGTCGCGCCGGGTCAGCGGCTCGAACATGACGATTTCGTCGATGCGGTTCAGGAACTCGGGCTTGAGGTGCTGCTTGAGCAGGTCGACCACTTCGTCGCGGGTCTCTTCGACCAGTTCCGGGTCGAGTTTCTTGCCGTCGGCCGCCGCCGCGAAACGCTCCTGGATGATTTGCGCCCCCATGTTCGAGGTCATGATGACGATGGTGTTGCGGAAGTCCACCGTGCGGCCCTTGTTGTCGGTCAGACGGCCGTCGTCGAGCACCTGAAGCAGGATGTTGAAGACGTCGGGATGGGCCTTTTCGATTTCGTCCAGGAGCACCACCGAATAGGGCTTGCGCCGTACGGCTTCGGTCAGCTGGCCGCCCTCGTCGTAGCCCACGTATCCCGGAGGGGCTCCGACCAGCCGCGAAACGCTGTGGCGTTCCTGGTATTCGCTCATGTCGATGCGCGTAAGCATCTGGTCGTCGTTGAAGAGGAATTCGGCCAGTGCCTTAGCCAGTTCGGTCTTGCCTACGCCCGTCGTGCCGAGGAAGATGAATGAGCCTATGGGTTTGCGGGGGTCGTTGAGCCCGGCCCGCGAGCGGCGCACGGCATCCGAAATCGCCGCGATGGCCTGTTCCTGCCCGACGACCCGTTTGTGCAGTTCGTCTTCCATGTGCAGGAGTTTTTCGCGTTCGGAGGCAAGCATCCGCGTCACGGGAATCCCCGTCCAGCGCGAAACCACCTCGGCGACGTCCTCGGCGTCGACTTCTTCCTTGATCATCGAGCCATTGGCGGCTGTGAACTTGTATTCCTCCTCGAAGGCTTCGATTTCCTTTTCGGCCTGCTGGATTTTGCCGTAGCGGATTTCGGCCACCCGGCCGTAGTCGCCCTCGCGTTCGGCCTGCCGGGCTTCGACGTTGAGCCGTTCGATTCGGTCCTTGTTGTCCTGAATCTTGCGCAGCAGGTCGCGCTGGCCCTGCCACTTGGCACGCATCGCCGCATGGCGCGATTTGAGTTCCTCGATTTCCTGGGTCAGCTGCCCGACGCGTTCTTCGTCCTTTTCGCGGCGGATCGCTTCTCGTTCGATTTCGAGCTGGCGCACCCGGCGGTCGAGCGTGTCGATTTCTTCGGGCACGGAGTTCATCTCCAGCCGCAGGCGCGAGGCCGCTTCGTCCACCAGGTCGATGGCCTTGTCGGGCAGGAAGCGCGAGGTGATGTAGCGCGTCGAGAGGTCGACGGCCGCCACGATGGCTTCGTCCTTGATGCGCACCTGGTGGTGGTTCTCGTAGCGTTCCTTGAGCCCGCGCAGAATCGAAATGGCGTCTTCGCGCGCGGGTTCGTCGACCATGACTTTCTGGAAGCGGCGTTCGAGGGCCTTGTCCTGCTCGAAGTATTTCTGGAATTCGTCGAGCGTCGTGGCACCGATGGTCCGCAGTTCGCCGCGCGCGAGGGCCGGTTTAAGGATGTTGGCGGCGTCCATCGCCCCCGACGACTTGCCCGCTCCGACCAGCGTGTGGATTTCGTCGATGAAGAGCAGGATTTCGCCCTCGCTCTGCACCACTTCCTGCACCACGGCCTTGAGCCGTTCCTCGAATTCGCCCTGATATTTGGCTCCGGCAATCAGCGCTCCCATGTCGAGCGAGTAGATGACCTTGTTCTTCAGATTCTCCGGTACGTCGCCGTCGATGATGCGGCGGGCGATTCCCTCGGCGATGGCCGTCTTGCCTACGCCCGCTTCGCCCACAAGAATCGGGTTGTTCTTCGTGCGGCGCGAGAGGATTTGCAGTACCCGGCGGATTTCCTCGTCGCGGCCGATTACAGGGTCGAGTTTGCCCGCCCGGGCCTGTTCGTTGAGGTTGACGGCGTATTTGCCCAGCGCATCGAACTGCTGTTCGGAGGTCGGCGAATCGACCGTCGCCCCCTTGCGGAAGGTGCGGATGGCTTCGATGAGTTCCTTTTCCGTGGCGCCGCTGCGTTTCAGCAGGTCCGCCGCCGCGCTGCGTTCGGCCACCAGGCCCAGCAGCAGGTGTTCGACCGACGCATATTTGTCGCCGAAATTCTTGGTGAAGTCGACGGCTTTCTGAATGATGCGCGTGGCGTCCTGCGAGAAGAACTGCTCGCTGCCGCCCTCTACGCGGGGCAGAGCTTCGACGGCGCGGTTGGCTTCTTCGCGCAGTCCGCGCACATTGACGCCCACGCGGCCCAGCAGGAACGCCGCGAGCGAATCGTCCTCGCGGACGAGGACCGACAGCAGATGGAGCGGTTCGACGGCTTGCTGTCCCCGCTCCCGCGCCAGCGAAAGCGCTGCTTGCAGCGCCTCCTGCGCTTTGATGGTCAGTGTGTTGATATTCATGGTTTGCAGGTTTTGTGTCGTTGTTCGCAGGGATTGTTCCGCAAAAGACCTGCCACTCCGCGGGTTCCGGTCATTGTGTCAGTTTCCGACACGCCCCGGCCGACAATCCGGCAGGCAGGACTGCCAACTTGCGGCATCCGGCGGACATAATAGCAGGTCGATGCGGTCGGACCGAATCCCGTCCGCGGTCCTGCGAATGATATTTTTAATTCTTAATTTTTAATTCTTAATTTTTAATTCTTAATTTTGCGCTATTATGAGCGAATTCATCGTCAGCGCACGCAAATACCGTCCCGCGACCTTTTCGTCGGTCGTCGGGCAGAAGCATATCACCTCCACCCTCAAGAACGCCATCGAGCGCGGCCAGCTGGCCCACGCCTATCTGTTCTGCGGTCCCCGCGGCGTAGGCAAGACCACCTGCGCGCGCATCTTCGCCAAGGCCATCAACTGCCTCTCGCCCGACGGAGCCGAGGCATGCAACGAGTGCGAATCGTGCCGTTCGTTCAACGAGGGACGCTCGCTCAACATCCACGAGCTCGACGCCGCATCGAACAACTCCGTCGAGGACATCCGCACCCTCATCGAGCAGGTTCGCATCATCCCGCAGGTGGGGCGTTATTCGGTCTTCATCATCGACGAGGTCCACATGCTCTCGGCCGCGGCGTTCAATGCGTTCCTCAAGACGTTGGAGGAGCCGCCCGCCCATGCGATTTTCATCCTGGCGACCACCGAGAAGCACAAGATCATCCCGACCATTCTGTCGCGGTGCCAGATTTACGATTTCAACCGCATCCGTGTCGAGGATTCGGTCGAATACCTTAAATATATTGCTTCCGCAGAGGGTATCACGGCCGACGAGGAGTCGTTGAACCTCATCGCGCAGAAAGCCGACGGCGGTATGCGCGACGCGTTGTCGATGTTCGACAAGGCCGTGTCGTTCTGCGGCACGACGCTCGATTACCGCCATGTGGCCCAGACGCTCAACGTGCTGGACTACGACACTTATTTCGGCGTCACCGATATGTTGCTCGCGGGCGATTACGTCCGGGCGCTCGTCGCTTTCGACGAGGTGCTCGCGCAGGGCTTCTCGGGCCAGACCTTCATGGCCGGGCTCAACCGCCACATGCGCGACTTGCTCATGGCCAAGCGGCCCGAAACGCTGCGGCTCATCGAGATGACCGGAACGCTGCTCGAACGATACCGGACGCAGGCGGGCGCCTGCGAAGTCGGGTTCCTGTTCGGGGCCATCGCCTGTCTGACGGAGCTCGACGGCAAGATACGGCAGTCTTCCAACCAACGACTGCTCGTGGAGCTGGGCCTGATGAAGATTGCAGGGCTCGGCCAAAAAAAAAATGATACCCTGACCTCCGTCGAGGAGTATCCGCTTCCCGAATTGCAGCCCCGTGCTGGGGCATCGGCTGTTCCGGTTGTTGCTCCCGCTGTTCCGGCTCCGGCCGCTGCGGCATCAGTTCCGGTAGAACAATCCGTTGTGACGCCTGCCGCCGCCGTTCCGGCGCCTGCTCCGGTTGAACAATCCGTTGCCGAGCCGGTTCCTGCACCCGTTGCAACGGAAATTCCGGCACCGCAACCCGTTCCTGCCGACCCGGCCCCTGCTCCGAAGACCGAATCTGCGCCGGAACCACAGCCGGCCGCAACTTCGGTTTTGCAGCCCCGTTCTCCGCGCAAGCCGCTGATTTCGGGTGCTTCGCTGGCCGACCTGCTGGCTTCGCCGGAGGGTGCCGCCGAACCGGACGGGGAGCGTCCGGCCGAAAAGGCAGGCAACCCCGATGTGGACCTCCGGAGCACCGAGAAGTTGGAAAAGGCCCGCGAGCGGATTCTCAACCTTATCAAGTCCCGGCGTCCGCGTTTCGTTCCGGCTTTCGAGCGGATGCAGTTCCGCGAAAACGTCATTGCGGTGAGCGTGCCGACGGAGGAGCTGCGCGAGGAAATCCTGCGCAACAAGACCGCGATGCTTATCCGCATCGCCGAGCTGGCGGGTATCGGGGGCGTTATAGACCTGGATGTGACGGTCAACGAAGCCATCCGCGCCGCACGGCCCATCAAGCCGGAGGACAAGGTGAAGTTCCTCACCGAGAAGAATCCGCTGGTGGCCGAACTCCGCAAGGCGCTGGATTTGGAAATGGAATAAAATGAAAAGAGATATGAAAAAGAATTTTATCGAAGAACTCGAATGGCGCGGGATGATCCACACCATCATGCCCGGAGCCAAGGAACAGCTCGAAAAAGAGATGACCACGGCCTATCTGGGCATCGACCCCACGGCCGATTCGCTGCATATCGGCCACCTGGTCGGCGTGATGATTCTCAAGCACTTCCAGTTGTGCGGCCATCGTCCGCTGGCCCTCGTCGGGGGCGCTACGGGCATGATCGGCGACCCCTCGGGCAAGTCGCAGGAGCGCAACCTGCTCGACGAGAAGACGCTGCGTCACAACCAGGAGGCCATCAAGCGCCAGCTGGCCAAACTGCTCGATTTCGAGTCCGACGCTCCCAACGCCGCCGTCATGGTCAACAACTACGACTGGATGAAGGAGTTTTCGTTCCTCGATTTCATCCGCGACATCGGCAAGTGCATTACGGTCAATTATATGATGGCCAAGGATTCGGTCAAGAAGCGTTTCAACGGCGAGGGCGACGGCATGTCGTTCACCGAATTCACCTACCAGCTCGTGCAGGGCTACGACTTTCTGCACCTCTACCAGGCCATGAACTGCAAAATCCAGCTCGGCGGCGCCGACCAGTGGGGCAACATCACTACGGGCACCGAGCTCATCCGCCGCAAGCTGGGTCCCGAAGCCGAGGTGTTCGCCATCACCTGCCCCTTGATTACCAAGGCCGACGGCACCAAGTTCGGTAAGACCGAGAGCGGCAACGTGTGGCTCGACCCGCGCTATACGTCGCCTTACAAGTTCTATCAGTTCTGGCTCAACGTCAGCGATGAGGACGCCAAGCGCTATATCCGGATTTTCACCCTCCTGGACCGCGAAACCATCGAAACGCTTATCGCCGAGCATGATGCCGCGCCCCATCTGCGGGCGTTGCAGAAGCGGCTGGCGCAGGAGATTACCACGATGATTCATTCTAAGGAGGAGTACGAAAAGGCGGTCGAAGCGTCGGCCATTCTTTTCGGCGGCGCTACTTCCGAAGCGTTGCACAAACTCGATGAAACGACCCTGTTGCAGGTCTTCGAGGGTGTGCCGCAGTTCCGCATCGCCCGGGCCGGGTTAGATTTGCCGTTCGTCGACCTTGCCGCCGAGAAGACGCAGGTATTCCCCTCCAAGGGCGAGTGCCGCAAGATGGTGCAGGGCGGCGGCGTGGCGCTCAACAAGGAGAAAGTCGCCGATCCGATGCGTCCGGTCGGTGAATCGGACCTCATTGCCGGGAAATACCTGCTCGTGCAGAAAGGCAAGAAGAACTATTATCTTATCATCGTCGAATAATGGAGTACCGCATTACGCTCGAACGCATGGAGTTCCATGCGCTGCACGGCTGCTACGAGCTGGAGCGCAAGGTCGGCAACCGTTTCACGGTCGATTTGACTATTACGGCCGAGCTGGGCGACGTCGCGGCGGAGGATTGTGTCGAAAAGGCGGTCAACTATCTGACCGTCTACGAGGTGGTCCGCGAGCAGATGCGCGTCACGCAGCGCACCATCGAGCGGGTGGCGATGAATATCCTGGATGCGGTCCGGGCGGCTTTTCCGCAGATTCGCCATGTCGTCTGCACCGTCTCCAAGCTGGCCCCTCCGTTGGGCGGCAAGCTCGACCGCGTGAGCGTGACGCTGGAGAAATAGCTAACGCATATTTTAAGAAAAGGGGCTGTCTGCTTAGCGCAGACAGCCCCTTTTCTTGAAAGACTTCTCTCGATTAAGCCTTGCCGGCCGAACCGAGGACGCTTTCGCACTTGTGCATGTAGAGTTTCTTCAGTTCGTCGCGGGCCGGACCCAGGTACTTGCGGGGGTCGAACTCGGCGGGCTGCTCCACGAATACGGTGCGCACGGCAGCGGTCATGGCCAGACGGCCGTCGCTGTCGATGTTGATTTTGCAGACTGCGCTCTTCGCAGCTTCGCGCAGCTGTTCTTCGGGGATGCCGACCGCATCTTTCAGTGCACCGCCGTGCGTGTTGATGATCTTCACATATTCCTGCGGTACCGACGACGAGCCGTGCAGTACGATGGGGAAGCCCGGGATGCGCTTTTCGATTTCCTTCAGAATGTCGAAGCGCAGGGGGGGCGGCACCAGGATGCCCTCGGCGTTGCGCGTGCACTGCTCGGGCTTGAACTTGTTGGCGCCGTGCGAGGTGCCGATCGAGATGGCCAGCGAATCCACGCCCGTCTTCTTCACGAAGTCTTCCACGTCGGCGGGGTCGGTGTAGTGCGAGTGCTCGGAAGCCACTTCATCTTCGACGCCGGCCAGCACGCCCAGCTCGCCTTCGACCGTTACGTCGTGCTGATGAGCGTAGTCTACGACTTTCTTCGTCAGCGCCACGTTTTCGTCATAGGGCAGTGCCGAACCGTCGATCATCACCGACGAGAAACCCATGTCGATGCAGTCCTTGCACAGCTCGAACGAGTTGCCGTGGTCGAGGTGCAGTACGATGGGAATGTTCTTGCCCAGTTCCTTGGCGTACTCCACAGCGCCCTGTGCCATGTAGCGCAGCAGTGTCTGGTTGGCGTACTTGCGCGCGCCTGCCGACACCTGCAGGATGACGGGCGACGAGGTCTCGACGCATGCCTGGATGATGGCCTGCATCTGCTCCATGTTGTTGAAGTTGAAGGCCGGAATGGCGTAGCCGCCCTTGATGGCCTTGGCGAACATGTCGCGGGTGTTCACCAGACCCAGTTCCTTGTAAGATACCATAATCATTTATTGTTTAGCAGTGAATCGTTCCTGTTCGTCGAGCCTTTCCCCGGCCCGGTATGGCTTGGGCAAGAAAAAGATTCGTACTCAAAAATCGCACAAATTTAATTAAATAATCTTAAGAACGTTTCTTTTCGGGCGCTTTTTGTGAAAAAAATAACAGAGTGCCGGATTTGTTGTGCAATCCGGATAGTTTTTTGTACTTTTGCATGGTTCGAGCGCTAACACGAAACAATATAATAGACTATGGCTGAATTCATCTATCAGGAGCCGTTCCCCGTCGGGGAGGACAAGACGCAGTACCGTCTGCTGACCAAAGATTACGTTAAGGTCGTCGAGTGCGACGGCCGTAAAATCCTCAAGGTCGACCCCGCCGGGTTGGAGCTGCTTTCCAAGGCTGCTTACAGCGACGTGTCGTTCTACCTGCGCGCCGCCCACTTGCAGAAGCTGCGCGACATCCTCGACGATCCCGAGGCTACCGACAACGACAAGTTCGTGGCTTACACCATGTTGCTCAACCAGTGCGTCTCGGCCGAGGGAGAGCTGCCCACGTGCCAGGATACCGGTACGGCCATCTGCATCGGCCACAAGGGCGAGGACGTCTTCACCGGGGCCGACGACGCCGAGTGCATCGCCCGCGGGGTTTACGAGACTTACAAGGAGCGTAATCTGCGTTATTCGCAGGTCGTGCCTTTCACCATGACCGACGAGAAGAATTCCGGTACCAACCTGCCTGCGCAGATCGACATCTACGGTGGCAAGCCCGGTATGGAGTACGAGTTTCTCTTCATCACCAAGGGCGGCGGTTCGGCCAACAAGACATTCCTTTACCAGCAGACCAAGGCCCTGCTGAACGAGCAGTCGCTCACCAAGTTCATCACCGAACACATCAAGGACCTCGGCACCTCGGCCTGCCCGCCGTATCACCTGGCCCTTTGCATCGGCGGTACCTCGGCCGAAATGTGCCTCTCGACCGTCAAGAAAGCGTCGGCGGGTTACCTCGACGAGCTGCCCACTTCGGGCAACGAGGGCGGGCGTTGCTTCCGCGACCTCGAATGGGAGGAGAAGGTGCTCAAAATTTGCCAGCAGTCGGGCGTCGGCGCCCAGTTCGGCGGCAAGTACCTCGTGCACGACGTGCGGGTCATCCGCGCTCCGCGCCATGCCGCTTCGTGCCCCGTCGCCATCGGCGTAAGCTGTTCGGCCGACCGCAACATCAAGGCCAAGATTACCCCCGAGGGTATCTTCATCGAGGAGCTGGAGAAGAATCCGGCACGGTTCCTGCCCAAGGAGGCTCCGGCCATGTCGCCCGCCGTGGACATCGACCTCGACGAGGGGATGGACAAGGTGCGCGCCATCCTGACTAAGTACCCCATCAAGACGCGCCTGAACCTCAAGGGTACGCTGATCGTCGCCCGCGACATCGCTCATGCCCGCATCAAGCAGATGCTCGACGAGGGCAAGCCCATGCCGGAGTATTTCAAGAAGCATCCGGTCTACTACGCCGGTCCGGCCAAGACGCCCAGCGGCATGGCTTCGGGTTCGTTCGGCCCCACCACGGCCGGGCGTATGGACCCCTATGTCGACCTCTTCCAGAAGCACGGCGGGTCGTTGGTGATGGTCGCCAAGGGCAACCGTTCGCAGGAGGTCACCGATGCCTGCAAGGCCAACGGCGGTTTCTACCTCGGTTCTATCGGCGGTCCCGCGGCTATTCTGGCCAAGAATTCCATCAAGTCGGTCGAGGTGGTCGACTTCCCCGAGTTGGGCATGGAGGCCGTGCGCAAGATTTACGTCGAGGACTTCCCCGCCTTCATCATCGTCGATGACAAGGGCAACGATTTCTTCGCCGACTTCAAGCATTGAGATAATAACCGCGTGGAAATCACGTTGTAAGTTTCGATGAAAGGTTTTATTGCTAAGTTTCTGTGCGCGGCGTTCTGCGCGGTCGCTGCCCTGCCCGTCTTCGGGGCGGACAAGGTCGCGTTCGAGGTCTCCGCACCCTTGACGGTGGCCGTCGGCGAGGCGTTCCGCGTGGAGTTCGCGCTCAACGCCAATCCCGACAAGGATTCGTTCGTCGCCCCGTCGTTCGAGGGTTTCGACGTGCTGGCGGGTCCTGCCGTGTCGAAAGGGTCGTCGATCCAGATTGTCAACGGGTCGATGACCAAGAGCGTCAATTACACCATTACGTTCGTTCTCTTGCCGCAGTCGGCGGGCAATGTCACCGTCGGTCCCGCTGAAATCGCCGTCGACGGTACGGCTTACCGTACCCGGCCTTTGGCCATCGAGGTCGTCAGCGAGCCGGGCGGAGGTTCCGGCGCGGCACAGCCCGATGCCGATGCTTCCGCAGGGCGGCAGTCTCCGCAGCAGAGCGCCGAAAGCGCCGCCCGGCAGCAGATTGCCAAGGACGATATTTTGTTGCGGGCCATCGTTTCGCGGACTTCGGTTTACAAGGGCGAGCCTTTGCGCGTCACGTTCAAGCTCTACGAGCGCGTCACCGTGGTGGGTTATCAGGATGTCCGGTTCCCGTCGTTCAACGGGTTCTGGGCCCAGGAGCTCAATACCGACAACGCACGGCGGCAGCGCGAGACTTTCAACGGCAAGGTTTACGAAACGTTGGTCGCCCGCGAGTTCCTGCTCTACCCCCAGCAGGCCGGGACGCTCACCATCGACCCGGCCGAGTTGACCGCCATGGCGCAAGTCGTCGTTCAGAGCCGTCATGTCGATCCTTTCTTCGGCGGCGGGCACGACATCTACAACGTGCCGCGCAAGGTGCAGAGCCAGCGCGTCAGCGTGACTGTCAAGCCCTTGCCCGCAGGGGCTCCCGCCAGCTTCAGCGGCGCCGTGGGTCATTTCAGCATGGAGACCGAGTTCCCCGACGCGCGGCTGGCGGCCAATTCCGCCGCTACGTGCCAGGTCCGGATTTCGGGTTCGGGCAACCTCACCTTCGTGCAGGCGCCCAAGCTCTCGCTGCCCGGTTCGTTCGAGCAGTACAACGTCAAGACCACCGAGTCCATCAACCCGTCGGCGGCCGGGATTTCCGGTTACCGGCAGTTCGACTATCCGTTCATCGCGCGGGCCGAGGGTACGTATGACATCGAGCCTGTCGAGTTCAGTTATTTCGACCCCTCGCGCATGGAGTACCGGACCTTGACATCCAAGCCGTTCACCCTCGAAGTCACGCCCGATGCCAACGGCGGCGGCGATGCCGTCGTCATGCAGGGCCGCGGCATGTCCAAGGAGGAGGTCCGGCTGTTGGGGCAGGATATCCGCTTCATCAAGCTGGGCGGTGCGCAGCTGCGTTCGCATCGGCAGCCGTTGCTTTTCAGCGGGCTTTATTGGGGCGTGCTCGCTTTCGTGTTGGTTTTCTTCGGAGCGGTTTATTTCGCCTTGCGCAAGCGTATCAAGGATTCGCAGAACGCGGTGCTCCTGCGGGGCCGGAGGGCCAGCAAAGTCGCCGTGCAGCGTTTCCGGGCTGCCCGTAAATACATGGAGCAGCAGGACCGCCATGCTTTCTACGAGGAGATGCTGCGGGCCTTGTGGGGTTATGTCAGCGACAAGCTCAATATTCCCGTGGCCAACCTCACCAAGGAGAATGTGCGCGAGGAGCTGCACAAGCGCGGGGTTCCGGCCGAGCAGTCGCAGCGTTTCACCTCCATCATCGCCCGCTGCGACGAGGCGCAGTATTCGCCCGCCGCTTCGGCCCGTATGAGCGACGTCTACGACGAGGGGGTCGACCTGGTTTCGCATATCGAGGCGATGGTCAAACGTAGATAGAAATGCGTATGAAACAGATTATATTGGTTTTGTGCCTTTTGGTGTCGGGCGTCGGCATGGTGTCGGCGCAGGATGTCCTGCCGCAGGAGACGGCCGACGTGCAGACGCAGGAGTCCGCGGCGGCCGATTCTCCCGAGCAGTTGTGGGACGCCGCCAACACGGCTTATATCAACGGCGATTTCCGCGCTGCGGCCACGGCTTACGAGCAGCTGCTCGCACAAGGGTTCGTCTCCGTCAAGCTCTATTACAACCTTGCTAACGCTTATTTCAAGGAAAACCGGTTGGGCAAGGCGATTCTGTTTTATCATCGGGCGCTCCGGCTGGCTCCCGGCAACGACGACAGCCGCTACAATCTGAGTGTCGCCGAGGCCCGCACGAAAGACAATATCGAGCGGATTCCCGAATTCTTCTTCGTCGGATGGATGCGCGGCGTGCGCCATACGATGGGCTGTGCGGCGTGGACCGTGCTTTCGCTCGTGCTGTTGGCCTGCGCGCTTGCGTTGTTCCTACTTTACCTGCTTGCGCCGCGGCTTTCGCTCCGCAAGACAGGGTTCTATGGAACGCTTGTTGCCGGATTGCTGTTCGTCTGCGCTACGTGGTTCGCCGCGGCCGACCGCCGCGAGATGCTCGACGATTCGCAGGCCGTGGTGACGGCCGCTTCGGTCGCCGTCAAGAGTTCGCCCGACAAGTCGGCGACCGATTTGTTCGTCTTGCACGAGGGGACGGTCGTGCGGATTGCCGACCGTCTCGGCGAGTGGTGCGAGGTCGTCATCGGCGACGGGAAGAAAGGGTGGTTGGAAGGCCGTAAAATCGAGGTCGTCTGATATGTCGAAGCTCTTGCAGGACGTGGTCGGCGAGTTGTCGAAACTGCCCGGAGTGGGGCGGCGCACCGCGTTGCGGCTGGCCATCCATATCTTGCGCATGGAGCCCGAATCGGTGGGCGACATGACCCACAGCATCGACCGTTTCCGGCGCGAGGTCCGGTATTGCAGCCGTTGCAACAACCTCTCCGACGAGGAGGTGTGCCCCATCTGCGCCGACCGCGAGCGCGACCGTTCGACGGTCTGCGTCGTGGAGCAGGTCGCCGACGTGCTCTCCATCGAGAACACCCACCAGTACAAAGGTCTGTACCATGTGTTGGGCGGCGTCATTTCGCCCATGCAGGGCATCGCGCCCTCCGACCTCAAAATCGACCTCTTGTGCGACCGTATCGCGCAGGGGGAAATCAAGGAGGTGATTCTGGCCATTTCCACTTCGGTAGAGGGAGAAACCACGCTTTTCTACCTGATGAGCCGCCTGAGGCATTACCCCGGGGTCAAAGTCACGTCCATCGCCCGGGGCATCGGTTTCGGCGACGAGCTGGAGTATGTCGACGAGCTCACCATTACCCACGCGCTCTTGAACCGCCGCGAAATAGAATGAATGCCGAGCGACAGCGAAGAATCTTACTTAATCATATAGTTACGATGGAATTTGTCACCAATGAAAAGCTCACGATCGTCGGCGCGGCCGGCATGATCGGTTCCAACATGGCACAGACCGCGCTGATGATGCGGCTGACGCCCAACATCTGCCTTTACGACCCCTTTGCGCCCGCGTTGGAGGGCGTTGTCGAGGAGCTGCGCCACTGCGCGTTCGAGGGGGTGAACCTCACCTGGACCTCCGACATCGGCGATGCGCTCACCGGGGCCTCCTACGTCGTTTCGTCGGGCGGCGCCGCCCGCAAGGCCGGCATGACACGCGAGGACCTTTTGAAAGGCAACGCCGAAATCGCAGCCCAGCTTGGTAAGGACATTCGGACTTATTGTCCCGACGTCAAGCATGTGGTCATCATCTTCAATCCCGCCGACATCACGGGTCTCGTTGCGTTGATTCACGGCGGTCTGCATCCGTCGCAGGTGTCGACCCTCGCGGCGCTCGATTCCACGCGTCTGCGTTCCGAGCTGGCCCAGTACTTCCATATTTCGCCCGACGAAATCCGCAACTGCCGCACTTATGGCGGTCACGGCGAGCAGATGGCCGTCTTCGCTTCCACCACGTTGGTGGCCGGGCGTCGGCTGTCGGAGCTCATCGGTCATGAAATGCCCGAGGACGACTGGCACGAGCTGCAGCAGCGCGTCATCCAGGGCGGCAAGCACATCATCGACTTGCGCGGCCGTTCGTCGTTCCAGAGCCCGGCTTACCTTTCGATTTGCATGATTGCCGCGGCCATGGGCGGCAAGGCGTTCACTTATCCCGCCGGGGTCTACGTCCACAACGACGAGTTCCGGCATATCCTCATGGCCATGGAGACTTCCATCGGTCCCAAGGGTGTCGAGTACAAGAACGTGCAGGGTACTCCCGAGGAGCACGCCAAGCTCACCGACAGCTACAACCACCTCTGCAAGCTCCGCGACGAGGTCATTTCGATGGGTATCATTCCGCCCGTCGACGAGTGGCACAAGGTCAATCCCCATCTGAAGTAGGGACCCGGGTTGAAAAAATCGTGCTTCGGAATTTCGGGCCGCGATTTTTTTATTGTAATTCTGGAAATTTCGCTTTTTTGTATAAAACCGTCAATTATGAAACGATGGATATTGATGTTCGTGGCGTCCGTGCTCTGCTGGGGTGCGGCCGACGCGGCGAAGCCCAAGAAGAAACAGCCCAGCGTTGAAGAGATGGAGCGCAGGCTGGAGACGCTCGATGCAGAGCTGGAGCGCTTGGCTATGGAATTGAACCGGAAAAAGTGGGAGTGTTACATGATTCTGGCCGAACGCGAGGGGCGGGTGGCCCGGCTTTCGGACTATCCGGGCGTGAATTTGCAGGCTATTCGCGACAGCGTTCCGCAGATCGAAGCCTTGTACGAACGTTATGAGGCGAGTTACAAGGCTTGGCAGGAGATTCTGCGCACGGCGCCCGAATATGAAAAGCTGCACGAGGAGTACCAATATGTGAAGAATCTGCCCAAGGATAATCCCCGGGTTGTGGAAAACAAGATGGGCTACGACCGCATGTACGACAGTTTGCGAACTCATAATCCGGAGTATCGGCCCGCGATAGCTGCCCGCGACAAAGCGCTTTTCGCCCGCGATATGGCCGTCTTGCGCTACGTGGTGGAGTGGTATCGGCAGCAAGGCCGCGAGATGCCTGTGCTGTCGGTCATTTCGAGGACGCAGATGGGTGCGATTCGCAACGAGTGCCCCGAAGTGGAGCGGATGGAGTCCGAATCGAGGGCTTTGCAGTCGGTGCGCTACGCTCTTTTCAAGCAGATTCAGGAGGCGCGCTACGGTTTGGAGTAAACGGGGAAATCCCGTATGTAGGAAAGCCGTCCCGATTTTTCGGGACGGCTTCGGTTTTGATGCGGGGACCTGCGGCTTTGAAAACAGCGGCGGCAAGCCGTTGTTTTGTTATTTTTCGTTGGGTTCGGGTACTGCCTGCAACACCGCCCGCAGTTCTCCGTTGCAGAGCAGCATCAGCATCGGCCCGTCCATGTCGTAGTGGGTCGTCGTTGTGAGCGCTTCTACGAATTTCTGTTCTTGTTCCAACCCGGGGCAGGCCATGCGGGTCGTGCGGAGCGGCCCGATTTTCAGTGCCCGGGTTTCGTCGGTCGCGTAGTCGCCCGACAGCCGGTTGCAGACTCCCGAGCCGCTTATCCGTCCCTCTTCGGGCGACAGCGTGACTGTGAAGGCGCCTTTTTCGGGCGGTACGTTCTGCCCGTAAAGTTGGACCAGCTGCCACGCAGTTCCCGTCAGCGGGCGGCGGTATTTCTTCTGATAGGCGCGGCAGTGGCACTCTCTGGTGTGGCTGCATCCGGCAGCCAGCGACGCCAGCAGAACCAGCGCAAGCATTCTTTTCATCGTTGCAGCGTTCGTTTATGCAGCAAATATACGGAATATTTCATACCTTTGTTTCCGTGTCTTTCCGAACGTTCAAAAACCAATATACCTTTATGAAAAAGATCATCGCTTCGCCTTTGGCGCCCAAAGCCGTGGGGCCTTATTCGCAGGCCGTCGAGGCCAACGGCGCACTCTATGTTTCGGGACAGCTGCCCGTCGACGGTGCCACGGGTGCGATGGCCGCGGACATTGCGGCCCAGACCCGGCAATCGCTCACGAACCTGGGCCATATCCTCGCCGAGGCAGGTTACGGGTTCGGCGACGTGGTCAAAACCACCGTGCTGTTGCAGCATATCTCCGACTTCGCCGCCATGAACGCCGTCTATGCCGAGTTCTTCACCGAGCGGATGCCTGCCCGCATCTGCTTCGAGGTCGCCGCGCTTCCGATGGGCGCTTTGGTCGAAATCGACGCCGTGGCCGTCAGATAAAACTAATTTTTAAATGAGAAAAATGAAAAATCTACTGATATTTATTGCTGGCGCAATAACAGGTGCTGTTCTTATTATCTTGTTTTCTCTTTTTATATCGACTGCTAATAATCAAGGTATTACTATGTTTGACGAACCGGGGGATTATATTCAAGGGAATCGATTCCAAGTGCTTCAAGAAGTATCTCCCGGAGCAGCTCTCGCACATGCAGAAGATAAGAAATATGGAATATCTTCATTTACCGGAGTTCTCGTTTTATTTGTAAATGATGAAGGGAAACGTTATTATGATGAAGAAATAATCAAAGTTCCCCAAGGAAAACGAGTACGGCAAATAGGAATTTATAAATATGAAAGTAAAGCCGAAATCGCCAAAACGGTTCCGGTAGTTTGTATTGAATAAATACGCCTTTGCAAAAACATCTGCATAAAGACAGCCGCGGTGTGTTTCAGTGAGTTGAAATGTGCTACGCCTTTTTTGTAGATATTTTGTGGATAATTCGGGTGGCCGGAATTGGTTTTTTCGGCCGCAATGCGCCATCTTTGCAGAACCGGGTTTTCGGAAGAAACGATTAAAATATTGATATAGATACCATGTCCAAAAACATTCAGTCCCCGACGCCGCAGAAGGTCGACTACAACGACGCCGTCGCCGAATCGAAGGTCTATTTCGACGGCGACGATTTGGCCGCTACGGTGTGGGTCAGCAAGTACGCGCTCAAGGATTCGTTCGGCAACATCTACGAGAAGTCGCCCCGGCAGATGCACGAGCGCATCGCCCGCGAAATCGAGCGTATCGAGAAGAAGTATCCCAATCCCATGTCGGCCGACGAGGTCTTCGCCTTGCTCGACCACTTCCGCTACGTCATTCCGCAGGGCGGTCCCATGACCGGTATCGGCAACGATTTCCAGGTTGCGTCGCTCTCCAACTGCTTCGTCATCGGCCATAAGAATCCCGCCGATTCCTACGGCGGTATCTTCCGCATGGACGAGGAGCAGGTGCAGCTCATGAAGCGGCGCGGCGGCGTGGGCCACGACCTTTCGCACATCCGGCCCACGGGCAGCCCCGTGCTCAATTCGGCCCTCACTTCCACCGGTATCGTGCCTTTCATGGAACGCTATTCCAACTCCACGCGCGAGGTGGCGCAGGACGGCCGCCGCGGGGCGTTGATGCTTTCGCTTTCCATCAAGCACCCCGACGCCGAGCGGTTCATCGACGCCAAGGTCGATACGGGCAAGGTCACGGGCGCCAACGTCTCCATCAAGATCGACGACGAGTTCATGCGCGCCGCCATCGCCGGGAAGAAGTACCACCAGCAGTTCCCCATCCACGCCGAGAAGCCCCGTTACGAGCAGCAGATCGACGCCCGGAAGTTGTGGGAGAAGATTATCCACAACGCATGGAAGTCGGCCGAGCCCGGCGTGCTGTTTTGGGATACCATCATCCGCGAGAGCGTGCCCGATTGTTATGCCGACGAAGGTTTCGTCACCGTGTCGACCAATCCGTGCGGCGAGATTCCGTTGTGTCCCTACGATTCGTGCCGTTTGTTGGCGCTGAACCTGCTCAGTTACGTCGACGAGCCTTTCACCAAGAAGGCTAAGTTCAACTTCGCCAAGTTCAAGCAGCATGTCGCCAAGGCCATGCGCATGATGGACGACATCATCGACCTGGAGTTGGAGAAAGTCGAGCTTATCATCGAGAAAATCGCCGCCGACCCGGAGGATGAGGACGTGCGCCGCGTCGAGTTGGAGCTGTGGAAGAAAATCCGCACCATGGCGCTCAAGGGGCGCCGTACCGGGTTGGGCATCACGGCCGAGGGCGACATGCTCGCGGCGCTCGGTCTGCGTTACGGTTCGGAGGAGGCCATCGCCTTTGCCGTCGAGGTGCAGAAAACGCTGGCCGTCGAGGCTTACCGCGCATCGGTCAAGATGGCCGGAGAGCGTGGCCCGTTCGCCGTCTACGATGCCGCCAAGGAGAAGAACAACCCCATGATTGCCCGCATCCGCGAGGCCGACCCCGAGCTTTACGCCGAGATGGTCGACAAGGGGCGCCGCAACATCGCCATGCTGACCATCGCTCCTACGGGTACCACGTCGCTCATGTCGCAGACCACTTCCGGCATCGAGCCCGTGTTCCGCACCGTCTACAAGCGGCGCCGCAAGATCAATCCCTCGGACCACGACACGCACGTCGATTTCGAGGACGAGACCGGCGAAAAGTTCCAGGAGTACAACGTCTACCACCACAATTTCGTCAAGTGGCTCGAAGCCAACGGCTACGACACCTCGAAGCTCGCTTCCATTTCCGACAGCGAGTTGCAGAAGTGGGTCGAGGCATCGCCTTACCACAAGGCCACGGCCAACGACATCGACTGGGTGGCCAAGGTCAAGATGCAGGGCGCCATCCAGAAGTGGGTCGACCATTCGATTTCCGTCACGGTCAACCTGCCCAACAATGTCTCCGAGGCGTTGGTTGCCGACGTCTACCGGACCGCGTGGGAGTGCGGCTGCAAGGGCGTCACCGTCTACCGCGACGGATGCCGCGAGGGCGTGCTGATTGAGAAAGGAGCCAAGTCCAAGCGCAAGTGCGAGGAGCACCCCGGACAGGCGCCCAAGCGTCCCAAGTCGATTCCCGCCGACATCGTGCGGTTCAAGAACGGTTCCGAGGATTGGATTGCGTTCGTCGGTTTGCAGGACGGCCGGCCTTACGAGGTCTTCACCGGCAAGATCGAGGAGGACGCCATGTACATTCCGCGTAAGATTACCAAGGGTTTCATCATCAAGGTGCGCGAGGAGGACGGTTCCAAGCGCTACGACTTCCAGTATAAGGACCGTTACGGCTACACCAACACCATCGGCGGCATCTCGCGTCTCTTCGACGAGGAGTTCTGGAATTACGCCAAGCTCATTTCGGGGGTTCTGCGTCACGGCATGCCCATCGAGAAAACCGTGTCGCTCATCGAGTCGCTGCACCTCGACAGCGAGTCCATCAATACGTGGAAAACAGGCGTATGCCGCGCAATCAAGCAGTATATCGCCGACGGTACCAAGTCCAAGGGCAAGTGTCCCTCCTGCGGGCAGGAGAATATGGCTTACCAGAACGGGTGTCTCACCTGCATGTCGTGCGGTTATTCCAAGTGCGGTTGATGCCGCTTGCTGCCGGATTATGAAAAAGGGGCTGTCTGACAAATCGCAGACAGCCCCTTTTCGGGTCAGCGGATAATTACCGCATGGACAATCCGTATGCCCGAGCGGCGGTTGATTTCTTCTTGCAGGGCTTCGCGCTGGTAGAACAGTTCCTGCCGCAGGACGCTCGATTGGATGCGCACGTGCAGGATGTGCCTTTCGAGCCGCAGTTCGGTCGTCAGGTCGGCGGTCCGGTCGCCCACGATGGCGCGCCAGGTATCGGGCAGTTTTCCCTCGGCTACCTTGGCCGCTATATGGGGGCGACGGAAGAATTCTTCCAGCAGGTCGCCCATCAGCATGGTTTTCGTGCGTCTCATGCTTCGTCGGGAGCTTCGTTCGTCGGGCCGTGTTCCGATGCGATTTCGCCGTTTGCTACGGTGAACAGCGCATATTCGCCGCCCGCTTCGTCGAGGATGGATTTCAGCCGCGTCGGGTTGCAGTCGGTGATGAATATCTGGCCGAACGCTTCGTCCGATACCAGACGGATAAGTTGTTCCACCCGTCCTGCGTCCAGCTTGTCGAACAGGTCGTCCAGCAGCAGAATCGGTTTTTCGCCGCACGCTTCGGCCACTACGGCGTATTGAGCCAGTTTGAGCGCAATAAGAAACGATTTCTGCTGCCCCTGCGAGCCGTATTTGCGCAGCGGATAGCCGCCGATGCGCAGCGTCAGGTCGTCGCGGTGGATGCCCGAGGTCGTGTATTCGTTCACCAGGTCTTTTTGGCGGGCCGCACGCAGGATTTCATCGAAAGGCCGTTCGCCGAGCTCCGATTTGTAGTGCAGTTCCACTTCTTCGCGGTCGCCCGAGAGGATGCGGTAGTACTCCGCCACTACGGGTTGCAGCCGTTCGGCAAAGGCTTGGCGCGCGGCGTGTATCTTCGTGCCGTAGTCGGTCAGCTGGTCGTCGTAAATCGCCAGCATCGTTTCGTCGGGCTGCATCTTCAGCAGTCGGTTGCGCTCGGCCAATACTGCGTTATAGCGCATGACGTTCGCCAGGTAGGGGCGGTCCAGTTGCGAGATGCAGGCGTTCAGGTAGCGGCGCCGTTCTTCGGCCGCATCGCTGATAAGCGCGTTGTCCGCAGGCGAAACGATGACCGCGGGCACCAGCCCCACATGGTCGGCCAGCCGTTCGTATTCCTTGCCGTTGCGTTTGAGCACCTTGCCTCCCTTGCGTGTGAAAGAGCAGACGATGCGTTCGTTCTTCTCCTCGTCCGAGACGTACTGGCCCTCGACCAGGAAGCCCTCTTCGCCGTGCCGGATGCTCTGCGTGTCGGTCATCGGCAGTGACGACTTGCACATCGACAGGTAGTATATCGCATCCATTACGTTGGTCTTGCCTGCGCCGTTGTCGCCCACTAAGCAGTTCACCCCGCGGCAGAATTCCAGTTCCTGCCGGGCGATGTTCTTGAAGTGGAGCAACGATAGTTTTTTCAGACGCATGGGAATGGCGGTGTTTCGTGGGGCGAAGTTACAAAAAATCCCCGACACGGCCTTGTACATTGTGAATAGTTTCGTATCTTTGTCCGGATTGCTGCGGCCCGTCGCCGCTTCGCACGGATTACGAACTAACAATAGCATACATTATGGCAAATCAGCAGACTGCCGGGCAGGAATCGCTCGGCGAAGCAATGAACCGGACCGAGTTCTTCCTCGAGAAGCACGGCCGGACGATGTCTTATCTGATTCTCGCGCTGTTCGTCGTGGCGGCGCTGGTCTTCGGTTACCGGGCGCTTGTCGTCGCTCCGCGTGCCGAGAAGGCTGCGGCCTTGATCGCCGAGGCGCAGAACCGTTTCGAGCAGGAGACGCCCGATTACGAGCTGGCGCTTTTGGGCGATGACAGCGGCGCCGGATTCCTTGAGGTCATCGAGCGTTACGGGGCCACTCCGGCAGGCAACCTTGCCAAGCACTACGCCGGTATCTGCTACCTGCACATGGGCGATTTGGAGAACGCCGCCGCTTACCTGGCCAAGTTCTCGCCCGTCAAGGGGCTGCCCGGGCAAATCATCAACGCGCAGAATCTCGGTTTGCAGGGCGATGTCGCTGTCGAGCAGCAGGCCTATGCCAAGGCTGCCAAGCTGTTCGCCAAGGCCGCCAAGGCTTCGGACAACAATTTGACGGCACCCCTGTACCTCTACAAGCAGGCGTTGGCCGAGCAGGCTGCGGGCAACCGCACGCAGGCCGCCGCTCTTTGCGAGCGCATCTTGACCGATTATCCCATGTCCATGGAGGCCAGCCCGGCCGAGAAGCTGTTGGGCGGCGTAAACTGAACTGCGGATGGCAACCCGGAATCATAACCTTTCCAAATTCGACGCTCCGCTGCCGTCGGCCGCCGACATGCGCTTCGGCATCGTGGTGGCCGAATGGAACCGCGAGGTCACAGAGGCCTTGCTGGAAGGTGCTGTGCGTACCTTGCGGGCCGCCGGGTGTTCCGATCTGAACATTCAGATCAAGTACGTTCCCGGTACGTTCGAGTTGGCGTTGGGTGCCCAGTTCTTCGCCGAGTATACCGATGTCGACGCCGTCATCGTGCTCGGGTGCGTCGTGCAGGGCGATACGCGTCATTTCGATTTCATCTGCCAGGGCGTCACGCAGGGCATCACGCAGTTGCAGTTGCAGTGGAACATGCCCGTCGCGTTCGGCGTGCTGACTGTCAACGACATGCAGCAGGCCCTCGACCGTTGCGGCGGTCGTTTGGGCAACAAGGGCGACGAGGCCGCCGCTACGGCTATCAATATGGTGAAGTTGCAGGTCGAGATGGATGCCGCTTCGCCCGACCGCGAGCCCGACCGCCGCAACATCAATTAGACGGTCCGGATTTCCCAATTAAAAAAGAGTTGCCTGCTTACAGACAACTCTTTTTTGTGTTCGGCTCAGAATGCTCCCAAGTTATCCAGGAAGACAAGCAGCAGTACCGCCGGGCAGAGATAGCGCAGCAGGAAAACGAAGACTTCCCGGATGCGGAACGGCAAGTGTCCGTCGTTGGTGACCTGTGCTTCGAGCACTTTGCGATCGAGCCGCCAGCCGACAAATATGCAGGTAAAGAATCCGCCTGCCGGGAGCAGGATGTTGGCCGTCAGATAGTCCAGCGAATCGAAAAGGTTCAGCCCGCAGATTTTCCAGCCGTTCAGCACGCCCAGCGACAGCGATGCCAAGGCTGCCAATACCATCGTGGCTCCCGTCGTGGCCCATGCCGCGGCTTTGCGGCTCAGGTGCCATTCTTCGTGCATGTAGGCCGTAATGACTTCGTGCAGCGAAATCGTTGATGTGAGGGCCGCTACGACCAGCAGCAGGAAGAAAACCGATGACCAAACCATGCTCCACGGCATCCCGTTGAAGATTCCCGGCAGGGTGATGAATACCAGCGACGGCCCCGACGAGGGTTCGATGCCCACGCTGAAGACGGCCGGGAAGATGACGATTCCCGCCAGCAGAGCCACCAGCGTGTCCAGTATCGTCACGTTGAGGGCCGTGTGCCGCAGGTTGGTTTCGGGCTTGAAGTACGACGCATAGGTCACCATCGTTCCGATGCCGATGGAAAGCGAGAAGAACGCTTGTCCCAAGGCTGTCAGTACGGTTGCCGGGCCAATTTTCGAGAAGTCGGGTTTCAAGAAGAATTTCAGCCCCTCGGCTCCGTTGGGCATCAGCAGCGAGTGGATGGCCAGCGCAACCAAGATGACGAAAAGCAGCGGCATCAGTACCTTGGCCGAGCGCTCGATTCCCTTTTGTACTCCCAGCGCGATGATGAAGTGGGTCGCCAGGATGAACACCGATGTGTAGAGCAGCGGTCGCCACGGGCTGCCGATGAACCGCTCGAACATGGCCGTGTATTCTTCGGCCGTGGTGTAGCGGGCCAGTTCGCCCGTCACTGAGTGGACCATGTATTCCGCCGTCCAGCCCGAGACCACAAAATAAAAGCCCAGAATCAGGAATGCCGCCAGTACTCCGTTGTAGCCCAGGAAGCTCCATTTGCGGTCGAGTGCACGATAGGCGCCTACGGCGTTTTTGTGCGACGCGCGGCCTACCGAGAATTCGGCAATCATCAGCGGCAGTCCCATTATCAGTACGCACAGGATGTATATCGCCAGAAAGGTGCCGCCGCCGTTGTCTCCCGCTACGTAGGGAAAGCGCCAGATGTTGCCCAGCCCGACCGAGCTCCCCGCCGCAACCAGCACGGCGCTCAGTTTGCCGCCCAAGGTGGCCCGCTGCGTGTGTTTCATTCCGTTGATTTTTACCTAACCTATTCCTCTCGCTGCCGCAATTACTTCGGCCATCGCAAAATCTTCCGGGTAGTCGATGTCCAGCCCTTCGATGCGGTCCACCACCGCCATGTAGGGGCGGTCGCCTATGCGCCGGTGCCGTTCGCACCATAGTTCGCGCGGAAAGATGAAAAACGCGCTCGTCTCTATGTAGACCGGTTCGAGGGTCTGCGTGCGGGGTACGTTGTCCGGCGAGTAGTTCAGCGGTCGGCCTTCGTACCATGCGAACGTCTGTATCTTTTCTACGCTGAATGCCGAATCGAAAGCGCCCGTAAGTACTTTTTCCAGCGCGTCGTCTATCGTCTTCGGGCGGATGAAAGGCGAGGTCGCGTGGGCCAGTACATAGTAGTCGGCTTCCACTTCGGCCGTAAAGGCGTCGTATATTTCGCGGCCCAGCGTCGTGTCGCGGTCCAGTTCTTCGGCGCGTCGCTGCAACTTCACTCCCTCCGGCAGCAGCGGGCGGATTTCTTCGTTGCTGCAATAAACGTACACTTCGTCGATCCGTTCCGTGCGGAGTAGCGTTTCAAGGATGTGGCACATCAGCGGTTCGCCGCCTAATCGTCGCAGGTTCTTGCCCTCGACACGTTGGCTGTTCAGGCGGATGGGTACGAATGCTACGGTTTTCATCGGTTTATTGTACTAACAGGTTGCAGCCGCGGATTTCCGCATGGTCGATGCGGCCTGCCACCTCGAACGAGCCGTCGGGGAATACGCGTCCTGCGTCTTGTGTTTCGATAAATGCGCACGACCAGCGGTTGGCCAGGTCGGTTACATTCAGTCCTCCGCGAGTGCCGGCAGGCAGCAGGTCGCGCGGGTCGTTGATGTCGCGGGCCGTTACCCGCATCCATGCCGGACAGCGGAAGCGGTTCCCGCCCGCGGAGTAGGCTTGCGAGGTGAGTTCCGCCATCCCGTATTCCGAGTGGATTTCTTGCACGCCGAATGCCGTGCAGAGTATCTTGTGGAATTCTTCTTTGGGCAATTCTTCGCGGTAGCCTTTCATTCCGCCCGTTTCCATGATTATCGTGTCGGGTAGTTTCGGTGCATATTTTTCGGCAAGGTCCCATAGTGCATAGCTCACTCCCAGCAGGATTTTCGGTTTCGGGTCGGTAGCCATGTCGTGCAGCAGACGGTCGTAGTCGTCTAAATAGAAGCCGCCCGAGTCGCATTCTCTTATCAAGCGGTCGGCCATGTAGACCAGCGATGAGCCTTGGCGGCGCAGGTAGTTCGGTAGCAGCGCATACAGGCTCCAGTGCGACGGTTCGCCATAGAACGTCCGGAATGCCGTGCGGAATGTTCGTTCGTAGTGGGCCAGTGAGTGCATCGGATGGCGTGACGGGGTCATTCCCGTCGTCGCGCTCGACGTGAAAACCGCTTCCGGTTCGTCGTCTCCGCAGTAGACGTCGTGGGTTTTGAATAGCTCTATCGGCAGATGCGGTATCTTTCCGTATTCGTCTACTTCCCTCGGATTTACTCCTATCAGCGACAGATATTCCCGATAGGGCGGGCATTTTTCCGCTTGTTCCCGGAATAGTTCCAGCGCCGCGCGTTCAAATTCTCGTTCGGTCTTTATGTCGAATATTTCGCACGCGTTGTTCATCGGTGGTTTTCTTTTAGAATCTGCCATTCGCCTGCTTTGGTTGCTCCGACGTGTTTGATGATTCCTTGTCGGGTCAGTTTCAGCAGTTGGTATTTGATGCTATCTTCGGTGCGGTTCAGTAGTACGGCCAGTTCTCGGCGGGTTATTCTTGGGTTATTTCGTATCGCCGTCAGTATCTTTTCTTGGGTGTTTCTTGGGTTTTCTTGGGTGAAATCATGAATTTCTCGGGTGCTTATTTCTTTTTCTTGGGTGATATGTTTTGTTTCTTGGGTGTTTTCTTGTCCTTCTTGGGGGTATCTGGTTATTATAGGAATATCATGATTGAATTCATGGACTATATCGTGAACTTCCAATTTGGGTATATCGGAGTCAATGGGATACGATGTTTCATCCAGGGGTTTGCCTTGTCTCTTTTTCAGCGTCTTGAATATTTCTTCCAGCATGAAGTCTATGAAGATTCCGCTGTTGGCTTCGGCCGAGCTACGGTTGATGGCATCATAGTAGCCTTGTTGGTTGGCGTATACCATGTTTTCAATAGGCAGGTGCTCGAATACAGGATGTAGTTGGCCCAATATCAGCGATTGCCATAGTCTTCCGGTTCGTCCGTTTCCGTCGCTGAACGGGTGGATGAACTCGAATTCGTAATGAAATACGCAGCTTTTAATCAGTAGGTGGTCATCCGCTTTTTTCAGCCACTCGAACAGGTCGGCAATCAGCGTCGGAACTCGGTTCGCAGGCGGTGCTATGTGAATTGCTTTCGCTCCAGCGAACACTCCGACGCCGCTTTTGCGGAAATGCCCCGCATCGTCGGCCAGGGCTTCCATCATTACTCCGTGCGCTCGCAATAGGTCTTTCACCGAGTAGGGGTCGAGTTGCGAGTAGAGGTTGTAGGTTTTGATAGCGTTCCTTACTTCTTGGATTTCGCGAATCGGTGCTACAACGTGTTTCCCGTCTATGATGTCGGTTATCTGGCTTTCTGTAAGCGTGTTTCCTTCAATGGCCAGCGAGCCTTGAATCGTTTTGATACGGTTGATTTTCCGCAGCAGCAACGCATCGTCCTGTTCCATCCGGATAGCAAACCGTTCCACCATCGCCGATATTTCGGCAATGAGGTTGATGGCTCGGGTGGTTATTTTGAACGGTGGGGTGTACATGCGGAGCGTTTTTGCAGGTAGAGCGCGCAGGCGGTATGTCGTTTTGCAAAGATACAAGAAATTCATAATCGGCACGATTCTCCGATTATGAATTTCTCATACGTTGCGGTTGTCGAAAGGGGGTTATTTCTTTCCTTTCGGGGCAAGCATCATGTTCATCTTCTTGCCGTCCAGTTTGGGCATCATCTCTACTTTGGCTACTTCTTCAAGGTCGGTGGCAAAGCGCAGCAGCAGGATTTCGCCTTGTTCCTTGAATACGATCGAGCGGCCGCGGAAGAATACATAGGCCTTGACTTTCGAGCCTTCTTTCAGAAAGTTCGTCGCATGTTTCAGTTTGAAGTTGTAGTCATGGTCATCGGTTTGGGGTCCGAACCGGATTTCCTTGATTGTAACTTTCACCTGATTGGCTTTCAGTTCCTTGGCTTTCTTTTTTTGTTGATACAGGAATTTCTGATAGTCGGCAATCCGGCAGACGGGAGGTTCGGCTTTGGGCGAAATTTCGATCAGGTCCAGTTCCATTTCGTCCGCAAGGCGCAGGGCTTCACGGAGTGTAAGGACTTGCGGTTGTTCGATGTTTTCGCCTACCACACGTACTTCGGGGGCTGTTATCTCCGAGTTGATGCGGTGGGGATTTTCCTTGACAGGCGGACGGCGTCCGCCCATTGCCGGTTTCGGTCGGTTGTTCCCGGGGTTGAACGGCCTCGGCGGGAACGGTTTCGGTGCTGCGATAGTTGTATGTGTTTTTGGTTTGTGTTACAATGGGCCGCGGTTTTCGCCGCTTCCGTTATTCTCTCTTCAGTTTGTTGGCTTCCATTTCCGCTTTCACCTGGTCGGTTATGCGGTCTTTGAAGGTTTCCAGCGGCATCTGGCCTTGGTCTCCTTCGCCTTGGGCACGGACCGATACCAGGTTTTCCGCCGCTTCTTTTTCGCCTACGATCAGTAGATAGGGGATTCGTTTAAGTTCGTTGTCGCGGATTTTGCGGCCGATTTTTTCGTTGCGGTCGTCTATCTGCGCACGGATGTCGTGGGCGTTCAGATAGTCGGTTACCTTTTGCGCGTAGTCGTTGAACTTCTCCGAAATCGGCAGTACCACTACTTGGTCCGGTGACAGCCACAGCGGGAATTTGCCGCCCGTGTGTTCCAGCAGTACGGCTACGAAGCGTTCCATCGAGCCGAACGGCGCACGGTGAATCATAATCGGGCGATGTAGTTTGTCGTCCGCTCCCTTGTACGTCAGGTCGAAGCGTTCCGGCAGGTTGTAGTCTACCTGAATCGTGCCCAGCTGCCATTTGCGGCCTATGGCGTCTTTGACCATGAAGTCCAGTTTCGGGCCGTAGAAAGCAGCTTCGCCATATTCCACTACCGTGTTCAGTCCTTTTTCCTTGGTCGCTTGCATGATCGCCGATTCGGCTTTTTCCCAGTTTTCGTCCGAGCCGATGTATTTTTCCGTGTTGTTCGGGTCGCGTAGCGAAATCTGTGCCGTATAGTTGTCGAATTTCAGCGTCTTGAATATGTAGAGTACAATGTCGATTACGCGCTCGAATTCTTCCAGCAGTTGGTCCGGCCGTACGAACAGGTGCGCATCGTCTTGCGTGAATCCGCGTACGCGCGTCAGTCCGTGCAGTTCGCCCGATTGTTCATAGCGGTATACCGTTCCGAATTCCGCCAGTCTCACAGGCAGTTCCTTGTACGAGCGGGGTTTCGAGCGGTAGATTTCGCAGTGGTGCGGGCAGTTCATCGGTTTGAGCAGGTATTCTTCGCCCTCAATCGGAGTATGAATCGGTTGGAACGAGTCTTTGCCGTATTTCGCGTAGTGGCCCGACGTCACATAGAGTTCCTTGTTTCCTATGTGCGGCGTGATTACTTGCTGGTAGCCGTATTCTTTCTGTACTCCGCGCAGGAATTGTTCCAGACGGTCGCGCAGGGCGGCTCCTTTCGGCAGCCACAGCGGCAGGCCTTGGCCCACCCGTTGCGAGAACGTGAACAGTTCCAGGTCCTTGCCCAGTTTGCGGTGGTCGCGTTTCTTCGCTTCCTCCATCATCGCAAGGTATTCGTCCAGCATCGACTTCTTCGGGAACGCAATGCCGTAGATGCGGGTCAGCATCTTGTTCTTTTCGTTTCCGCGCCAGTAGGCTCCCGCCACCGAGGTCAGTTTTATCGCCTTGATGTAGCCCGTGTTCGGGATGTGCGGGCCGCGGCACAGGTCGGTGAACGAGCCGTTCGTGTAGAACGAAATCGTGCCGTCTTCCAGGTCGGTTATCAGTTCGACTTTATAGGGGTCGCCTTTTGCCGTGAAATTTTTCAGGGCTTCGGCTTTCGGAACTTCGCGGCGCACCAGTTCTTCCTTGTTGCGCGCAAGTTCCTGCATCTTTTGTTCTATCTTTTCCAGGTCGGCTTCCGTTATCGGCGTCGGGCTGTCCACGTCGTAGTAGAAGCCGTTTTCGATGGCCGGGCCTATGCCGAATTTGATGCCCGGATAGAGGGCTTCCAGCGCTTCGGCCAGCAGGTGCGACGACGTGTGCCAGAATGCGTGTTTGCCTTCGGCGTCGTCCCATTTGTAGAATCGGACCGAAGCGTCTTCTTCGATCGGGCGCGTCATGTCGACCGTCGCGCCGTTTACCGAGGCGGCCAGAGAGTCGGCAGCTAAACGAGGGCTGATGCTCTCCGCGATTCGGTAGGCCGTCGTTCCCTTTTCGTACTCGCGCGCCGAGCCGTCGGGAAAGGTGATTTTGATCATTTTCGTATCGGTTTGGTTTCGGGCCGTCGGCGCTTCCACAATTACGAGACGGAATACGCCTTGGGTTGTCCGTTTTTACGTTGCAAAGTTATAATATTCTTCCGATTTCGGGCACGTTCGCGCGCTTTTTCTCGCCTCGGTTGGGCTTGAATTCGGTTCGGTTTTTTGAATCGTTCATGTTCGCGCTGCTTTTCTTCTTAGCATCGCCCGAACATGTAGCGTCTTATTCTTCGCGTTCCGCCCGGCCCGTTTCCCGCCCCGGGTTGTCGCGGTGGCCGCGTTCGCGTTCCGCATGGGGCAGCGGGTTCGCCGTCCAGGCAGCCCAGGCTCGGCGGTGTTCTGTGATGTCGATGGCCGTGTAAATCGCGTTGCGCATCGACTGCGGGTCGGCTTTGTCTTGTCCAGCTATGTCGAACGCCGTCCCGTGGTCGGGCGACGTGCGGATCGCTCCAAGGCCCGCCGTGAAGTTCACTCCGTCCGGCGACAGGCTCTTGAACGGCGCCAGCCCTTGGTCGTGGTACATCGCCAAGATGCCGTCATAGCGCGTGTAGCCGCCTCCCGCAAACAGACCGTCGGCCGCAAACGGACCGAATGCCAATATGCCTTTGCCGTAGGCTTCTATTATCGCCGGTTTGATGATTTCCGTCTCTTCCGTGCCCAGCAGACCGCCGTCTCCCGCATGGGGGTTCAGCGCCATGACCGCTATCCGGGGTTCTACTATCCCGAAATCTTCGATAAGCGTGCGGCGCATCGTCTCCAGGTCGCGGACGATTTTTTCTTTCGTGATGTTGCGGCTGATTTCCGAGACCGGGATGTGCTTGGTCACCAGTCCGATGCGCAGTATTTCGCTGCACATGATCATCAGCGGTTCCCCGCCCAGTTCGGCACCCAGATATTCCGTGTGGCCCGTGTGGCGGAATTCGTCGCTCTGTACCGTCTCCTTGTCGAACGGCGCTGTCACCAAGGCGTCCAGATAGCCGTCCTTGAGGTCTTGCATCGCACGGCGCAGTGCTTCCACTGCTGCCCGGCCTGCTTCGGGCGTCGCCTGCCCCGGTTCTATGCGTTCCGTTTCTCCGCAGTCCACTATGCTGATTTTGCCGCGGCGGGCTTCATGGGCCGATGCGACCGCGTGAAACGTCGTCTCGGTCGGTTCCGCCAGCGTCTTGCGGTAATAGTCCGCCGCTTTGGCCGAGCCGTAGACGACCGGAGTGCAGACTTCGGTCATGCGGGTGTCCGCCAGCGCTTTGAGTATGATTTCCCAGCCGATTCCGTTCGGGTCGCCCTGGGTGATTCCTATCTTGAGTTTGTGTTCCGACATGGTCGTTCGTTTTTCTCAACAAATATACGATAACCCGCTCGCAATGCCAAATTTATCGGCTTGTTTTCGTGCTGGTTTTCTCATCTCCGCACAACCTTGTCCCCTCGTGTCATTCTGAGCGGAGCGAAGAATCTAAGTCTGTTTCGGTTTCGCGGTTCTTCTTCTGAATTCGGCGCATACCACTCCCGTCGCCATCGCCACATTGAGCGATTCCGAGCCCCGGCGGTCGGCCGGGTAGGGTGGGATGAACAGTTTGCGGGTCACCGTCCGGGCCGTCGCTTCCGTTACTCCTCGGCCTTCGTTGCCCATCACAATGATTCCCGTCGGCGTCAGCGGCGTGTCGTAGAGGTTTTCGCCCTCCAGGAAGGTGCCATAGATTTCCGTGCCCCGTTTCGCTGCTTCGCTCAGGAACTGCGGCAGGTTCGTGTAGTGTACCCGTACCCGCAGAATCGCCCCCATCGTCGCCTGCACCACCTTGGGGTTGAAGCAGTCGGCCGAGTTTTCCGAGCAGACGATGTCGGTTATCCCGAACCAGTCCGCCAGCCGGACGATGGTCCCCAAATTGCCGGGGTTCTGCACTTCGTCCAGCGCCAGCACCAGTTCTTCGTCCGCATCTGCCGTTCCGAGGTCATGGCGGGGTATCTCCACCAGCGCCAGCGAGTTGTTGGCCGTCTTCAGCAGCGACAGCCGTTCCATTTCGCGCGGGCTTACCGTCTCCACTTCCGGTCCCTCGAACACTCCTTCCAGCGCAAATATCTTGCGGATTCGCAGGTGCGAGGCGCGCAGTTCGCTTACGAGTTTTTCGCCCTCGGCCACGAACAGCCCGTGTTCCGTCCGACCCCGTTTGTCGGCCAGCGCCCGGACCAGTTGTATCTCTGCTTTCGTCATCGGTTTTTGTCAGCCCCGCTGTCGGGGCGTCTCTTTTTTATCATGAACGTGCTTCCCTCGACGGCCGGGTAGGTCTCCGGGAATAGTTCGCGGGCTTCGTCGACCAGCACCTGTTCGTCCTTGTAGCGCGACGAGTAGTGGCCGATTATCAGCCGTCCGGCTCCCGCCCGCAGCGCTGCTTTGGCCGCATCTTCCGTCGTCGAGTGGCCCCGTTGCCGGGCCGTCTTGCGTTCGGCCGCCGCATAGGTCGCTTCGTGGTACATCAGGTCCGCTCCCGCCGCCAGTTCTGCCGCCTTGGCCGAGTAGGCCGTGTCCGACAGATAGGCATAGGTTCGCGGCCGGTAGGGCAGGTAGGTCAGTTCTTCGTTCGGAATCGTCTCGCCCGTGTCGAGCGTCACCGCTTCGCCCCGTTTCGCTGCCGCAATCTGCGCAATCGTAAGGCCGTATTTCGCAATCTTGAATTTGTCGACGTTCAGCGGCGGCGTTTTCTCGCGGAACAGATAGCCCGCCGTCGCTATCCGGTGGCGCAGCGGAATGCTCCACACTTCGAGCGTCCGGTTTTCCAGCAGCAGCGTGTGCTCCGTCGTCCGTACTTCGTGCCACTCCGTTTCGTAGGGCAGGTCGCTGTCGAAATAGCGCAGGTGGGCGGTCAGTATTTCGCCCAGCGGCGCCGGGGCATAAATCGGCAGCGGCGTGCGGCGGCCGTAGAGGCCCAGCGTTGAGAGCAGCGGGAACAGCCCGTACACATGGTCGCCGTGCAGGTGCGATATGAATACGGCCCGCAGTTTCAGCGGGTTGATGCCCGCGCGCGCCATCTGTTGTTGGGTCCCTTCGCCCGCATCGACCAGGTAGTGCTGTTCGTGTATGTTCACCACCTGCGCCGACGGGTGGCGCGTGGCGGTCGGTTTGGCCGACGACGACCCCAGTATGGTGACTGCGAAGCTCACTCCGTCGCGTTTATCTCAGCAGGAACCGTTCGCAGTCCAGCGCAGCCACACAGCCCGAGCCCGCCGCCGTGATGGCTTGGCGGTAGTGGGGGTCTTTCACGTCGCCCGCCGCGAATACTCCTTCGATGTTCGTCTTCGACGTTCCGGCTTCTACCTTTATATATCCCTCGGCATCCAGTTCCAGCTGGTCCGCAAAAAGTTCCGTGTTCGGATGGTGGCCTATCGCCAGGAAGAATCCCGCTATGTCTATCTTCGTCTCCGTGCCGTCGTTCTTGCGCAGCAGGGCTCCCGTTACGCCCGTTTCGTCGCCCAGCACTTCGGCCGTGTTGTGCTCGAAGAGCACTTCGATGTTGGGGGTGTTGAATACCCGTTCCTGCATCGCTTTCGAGGCCCGCAGATAGGGTTTGCGGACTATCATGTAGACTTTGCGGCAGAGCGATGCCAGGTAGGTCGCTTCTTCGCAGGCCGTGTCGCCGCCGCCCACTACCGCCACGTCTTTCTTGCGGTAGAAAAAGCCGTCGCACGTCGCGCAGGCGCTCACCCCTTGGCCGCGGTATTTCGTCTCCGAGGGGAGCCCCAGGTATTTCGCCGTGGCACCCGTCGCTATGATGATGCTTTCGGCTTCGATTTCTTTCGTCCCGTCCACTACGATGTGGAACGGCCGCGACGACAGGTCCGCCGTCGTTATCGTGCCCGTGCGGATTTCGGTTCCGAAGCGTTCGGCTTGTTTGCGCAGGTCGGCCATCAGCTGGTTGCCGTCCACTCCCTCCGGATAGCCCGGGAAGTTCTCCACTTCGGTCGTCGTCGTCAGTTGGCCGCCCGGTTCGATGCCTTCGTAGAGCACCGGTCCGAGGTTGGCCCGCGACGTGTAGATGGCCGCGGTGTAGCCCGCAGGGCCGCTGCCTATTATCAGTACCTTGATTCTTTCGGGTTCCATATTTTCGTCGTTTTGTTTTGTGTTCGATTTTCGCAGGTTTTTCCGTCACGGCAGCCCGAATAGGTTCGGTTCTGCACTCCGCGTACCGCAAACGTTTCCTATTTCAGCCCTCTCACCGCCCGGTAGTCCGCCCGGATTTCCGTTTCGTCTTCGCTGTCGGCTCCGTAGCTCACCGCCAGCGCCAGGGAGCAGTCGCGGTCGCGGTCGGCGTCGGTCGTGCGGCGCATCGCGGCGTGGGCGTTGCGGCCCGCTTCGATGGCTTCCCGGATCTCTTCGGCCGTGGGGGTGTGGCCCAGCAGCGACGCATAGATCTGTTCGGCCCAGCTGCGGGCGTATGTTCCATAGTGTACATGGAATACCCGGAACCGGTTGTCGATTTCTTCCAGGGTCCGCAGCGCGCCCGTTTCTATGTCGTCCGCTATCGCTTCCGTCTCGCGTTTGGTGATGTATTGGCCCGCCACGTCTATCCAGCGGCCCGTTCCGTCGTAGCGGGGGTCGGACGTTCCGCCGTCCAGCATCGCGCCCAGCGCCGCTACGATGGCTTTGTCATAGAGTTTGATGCCGCGTTGCAGGGCCGTCGCGCGGACCACCGTCTTGCCGTAGGCGTATTGTCCCGCCGCCGGGTCTTGGTCGCGCAGCATGTGGAGCGTGTCTACGGCCCGCAGCATCGTTCCCGTCACGCAGGGGTTGTGTTCTTCAAAGTTTATCACGTCGCGGCCTACCGTTCGGCGGTCGCGGGCGGGCCATTTTTCCAGGTCGCGCACCGTGCCGTAGCTCGTCAGGTTGGCTCCCGGCAGCAGGTAGGAGCGGCCCTCCTTTTCCATCAGGTAGGAGTAGGGGAATATCGCCGTGTCGTGGTGGTCGGCGTGGTTTCCTTTGACCATCGTGAAGGCTCCTTCGATGGCGGGCGACATGATATAGGCGCCGCTTGCAAATTTGCAGCCGCGCAGGTGTACCGCCTGGTGTACGGCTCCGCTCTTGAACAGGTGGTTGCTTTGGTTCGAGCCGCTGCCCGCGTTGAAGAACGAGAACATGCCCGCTATCAGCAGCGACGATTTGTGGTGCGATACCGTGTAGGGGCCTGCGAATATCGACGCCGCTTCGCCGTTTTCGCAGTGGCAGTTGGCGAAGAACAGCGATTCCGCCGCCGTGAATCCCTTGTCGAGGCGGCAGCTTTCGCCCACAAAGCAGCGTTCCAGCGTCGTTCCGTTGTCTATTCGCGCGTTTTCCGCCGCTATGAAGTCGTAGGCTTTCACGTCCGGGCCTATCCGCGTTCCGTCGCACAGCGTCCCGTTTTCCAGTATCGACGCCCCGTCTATTTCCACGCCGTCGCCCAGCCGGGTTTCGCGGATGAACCGGGCGCCTCTTATGCGGCAGTCGCGGCCCGTCTCGCCCGTCTCCGACGCCCGGGTTTCGGCGTAGTCGCCGATGATTTTTTCCAGCGTTTCTATAAGTTTCGGCCGATGGCGGTAGACTGCCAGCAGGTAGGCGGTTTGCGCCGACAGCCGGTCGCAGATGGCTACCGCCCGGCCGCCGCATTCGTTCATCGTCGCCGCTTTCACTCCGTTTCCGAACGTCGTCCGGCGGCGGCATTCCAGCGCCGTCACGTCTTCGACCAGCGTGCCCGGGCCTATCCGGTAGTTCTTCACCCGCGAGCGGACAATGCGGGCTCCCTCTCCGATTTCCACACGCCCTTCCAGTCGGCTCCGTTCTACTTGCGCCGGGTCGAAGCCTTCGCTTACAGCGATTTGCGACCAGTCTTCGGCCGTCGTGCCGTTTTTTTCCGCTGCCGCGATTTCCGCCGCGGTCATCTTTCTCAGTCGGGACATTCGTGTGGTTTGATTCGTGCAAATATAGCGATTCGTCGTCAATAAAAAAAGATGAAAGGTTTTTCCTCTCATCTTTTTCTTCCGGGCTCCGGCCCGTCTTCGTGTGTTTAGTGGCAGTTGCAGTGGCCGTCGTGTTCGTGGCTGCCGCAGCCGCAGTCGTCATGGCCGCATTCGCCGCCGCAGTCGTGGTCTCCTCCGCACGAGCCGCAGGAGCAGTGGCCTTGCAGGTCTTCGGGCGTCACGTCGCGCACGGTCACCACTTCCACCTCGAAGTTCAGCGTCTTGCCCGCCATCGGGTGGTTGAAGTCCATCTTCACCGTTTCGTCGCCCACTTCTTTCACCACGCCCATCATGCGGTTGCCCTGGGCGTCGCTCATCGGTACCTGCGAGCCCTCGAACAGGATGTCTTCGGCTACCTTTCCGTCCACCATGAATATGTTTTTCGGCAGGTCCACTACCGCTTCGGCCATGTATTCGCCGTATCCGTCCTTGGGTTCCAGCGTGAACGTCACTTTCTCGCCCGGTTCCTTGCCTTCGATCGCCGCCTCGAATTTCGGCAGCAGCATCCCCGTCCCGAAGATGAATTCGAGGGGTTGTCCCGGGCGCGACTGGTCGGCGATTTGTCCGTCTACGGTCAGTTTGTAGTCCACACCGACCATCTTGTTTTGTTCTGCTTTCATTGCTTTTCGGTTTTTTAGGTCGCAAAGGTAGTCCAAATTCCTCCGCTTTCAAAATTTATTCCACATTCACACAGCACAGGTTCCGGTCTCCGTAGCCGTTGTCTATCTTCGTCACATGGGGATAGAATTTCGCTTCGCGCACCCACGCCAGCGGGTAGGCCGCTTCTTCGCGCGTGTAGGGGTGGGTCCAGTCGCCCGCCAGTTCTTCGGCCGTGTGCGGAGCGTTCACCACTACGTTGTCCGCTTCGTCCGCCGCCGCTTCGCATTCGCGTTTGATTCGTACCAGCGCTTCCACGAAGCGGTCCATCTCCGCCTTGGGTTCCGATTCCGTAGGTTCCACCATCAGCGTCTCGTGTACCGGGAACGAGAGGGTCGGGGCATGGAATCCGTAGTCCATCAGGCGGTGGGCTATGTCGCCGCAGTCGATGTTGTAGTCTTTCTTGAAGTTGGTCAGGTCAAGGATCATTTCGTGGCCCACACGGCCCGTTTCGCCCGTGTAGTAGGTCCGGTATTCGGGCGCCAGCGCCGACGACATGTAGTTGGCATTGACGATCGCCATCTCCGTGGCGCGGCGCAAACCCGCTTCGCCCAGCATGCGGATGTAGCCGTAGGTGATGGGCAGCAGCAGCGCCGAACCCCACGGTGCCGACGCCACCGCCGTGATGCCTTCTTCGCCGCCCGTCGGCATCACCGGGTGCGAGGGCAGGAACGTCCGCAGGTGTTCCGCCACGCAGATCGGGCCTACGCCCGGTCCGCCGCCGCCGTGGGGCATCGCAAAGGTCTTGTGCAGGTTCAGGTGGCACACGTCTGCGCCTATGTAGCCCGGGTTCGTCAGACCCACCTGCGCGTTCATGTTCGCCCCGTCCATGTAAACTTGGCCGCCCGCATCGTGTACGATTTCCACGATGTCGCGGATGCGGCTCTCGAATACGCCGTGCGTCGAGGGGTAGGTCACCATCAGGCCGCATAGTTCCGAGGCGTGTTCTTTCGCCTTGGCTTCCAGGTCCGTTACGTCGATGTTGCCTTTTTCGTCGCAAGCTACCGTCACTATTTTCATTCCCGCCATCGCCGCCGACGCCGGGTTCGTGCCGTGGGCCGAGGCCGGTATGAGTACGATGTTGCGGTAGCCTTGGCCGCGGCTTTGGTGGTAGGCCCGGATGACCATCAGTCCCGCGTATTCGCCCGCCGCGCCCGAGTTGGGCTGCAGCGAGCAGGCCGCCAGCCCCGTTATCGTCGCCAGGTCTTGTTCCAGTTCGCGGATCAGCTGCATGTAGCCCTCGGCTTGGTCCGCCGGGGCAAATGGGTGCATGTTCTGGAATCCCGCCAGCGACAGCGGTTGCATCAGCGCCGCCGCGTTGAGTTTCATCGTGCACGAGCCCAGCGAAATCATCGAGTTCGCCAGCGATATGTCGCGCAGTTCCAGCTTCTTGATGTAGCGCATCAGTGCGCTCTCCGAGCGGTAGCTGTTGAAGACGGGTTCTTGCAGATAGGCGGTCGCGCGGCGCAGCGTCGGCGGCAGGGCGTTATCCGTGGCGGGTTTTACCGCCTTGATCCGTTTGCCCTTGGCTGCGGCAAAGATGCGCACCACTTCCTCGATTTCCGCCGCCGTCGTCACTTCGTCGAACGACATGCGCACCGTTCCTTCCGTCGGATAGTAGAAGTTGATGCCGCATTCCAGCGCCAGCGATTGTACTACGGCCGCTTCCGCTTCCGTTTCCAGCGTGTCGAAGAATTCCTGCGACGTCAGTTTGTAGTCCAGCGCTTCCAGCGCCCGGGCTGCCGTCACCGCGGCCCGGTGGGCCGTTTCCGCTGCTCGGCGCAGTCCCTCCGGTCCGTTGTACACGCAGTAGAAGCCCGCCATCGAGGCCATCAGCGCCGACGCCGTGCAGATGTTCGACGTCGCGCGTTCGCGTTTGATGTGCTGTTCGCGCATCTGGAGCGCCATGCGCAGGGCCTTGTTGCCCAGGCGGTCTACCGATACGCCGATTATCCGGCCCGGCATGTTGCGCTTGTAGGCTTCGCGCGTGGTCATGTAGCCCGCGCCCGGGCCGCCCAGCCCCATCGGCAGTCCCAGTCTCTGGGCCGAGCCTACCGCGATGTCGGCGCCCCATTCGCCCGGGGCTTTCAGCAGCGCCAGCGCCAGCAGGTCCGCCACGGCCGTCACCAGCGCTCCCTTGGCATGGGCCGCCGCCGCGAAGTCCGTGTAATCGCGCAGCGAACCGTCGGCCGCAGGGTATTGTATTATCGCGCCGAATTCGCGGCCCGTGAATTCATATTGGTCGTAGTCGTCTACGATCAGTTCGATGCCGAACGGTTCGCTGCGCGTCAGCAGCAGGTCCAGCGTCTGCGGGAATATGTTGCGGTCTACGAACAGTTGGTTGCGGCCTTCTTTCACCGCTTCGCGCGTGCGCAGCGAGTACATCATCGCCATCGCTTCGGCCGCCGCCGTGCCTTCGTCCAGCAGCGAGCAGTTGCCGATTTCCATGCCCGTCAGCGAGATGACCGCGGTTTGGAAGTTCAGCAGCGCTTCTAAGCGGCCCTGCGAGATTTCCGCTTGATAGGGGGTGTACGAGGTGTACCACGCCGGGTTCTCGAATACGTTGCGCGTTATCGCCGCCGGCACGGCCGTCGGGTAGTAGCCCATGCCGATGAACGAGCGCAGCGGGCGGTTGCGGTCGGCCAGCGCCCGGATGTGGGCCGCAAATTCGTATTCGCTCATCCCCTCGGGCAGGGCCAGCGGTTTCTTCAGGCGGATCGAGGAGGGTATGACCTGTCCGATCAGTTCGTCTACCGTCTTCACTCCTATGGTCCGGAGCATTTCGCTCAGTTCCTTTTCATTGCTGACGCCGATGTGGCGTGCGGAAAAATTGTCGAACATATTTTAGCAAGGGTTTGATGTCATAATCAAGGTGAAAAGTTAAAGGTGAAAGGTGGGAGGGCTTTCATCGGCGCTTGCCATACTTTTCACCTTTCGCTTTGCATGTTTCGCTTAGTATTTGAAGCTGCTCCCGCCGATGAATTCCCGCAGAATCGACGTCGGCGGGATTTCGTCGGGCGGTATCGGGATGAAGTTGTCCAGGAATTTCAGCATCCGCCGTGCTTCGTCGTATTCCGCCACCGTGTCCGGTACTTCGCGCAGCATCTTCTCCGCATAGGGGCGCAGAACCGATATTTCGTAGAACAGCGACGAGTTCAGCATCACGTCCGCGTTTTCTTGGTACGGGAATATGTGTTTTTCTTCGCCGCGTCTCACGCTCGCCCAGCGGCCCAGGGTCGCCAGCGCGTCGGCGCCGCGTTGTTCGTGGTCACGGACCAGGCGGCGCAGCAGGCGGTTGTCCGTCGTCGATATGCGCGTCAGGTTGTCCATCGCCACCGACGTGAAGCACGAGATGTAGATGCGGAATTTCTGCGCGTCCGGTATCGAGGGGGTCAGCCGCGGGTTCAGTCCGTGTATGCCTTCGATAATCAGTATCGACCTCTCGTCCAGCGTCAGCGGCGTTTCGTGTTTCGTCCGCTTGCCCGTGATGAAGTCGTAGCGCGGAATGTCGATGCTCTCGCCCGCCATCAGACGGCGCAGATGGTTGTTGAAGAGTCCCAGGTCGATGGCTTCCAGCGCTTCGTAGTCGTATTCGCCGTTTTCGTCGCGCGGGGTCTTTTCGCGTTCCACAAAGTAGTCGTCCAGCGAAATCATTACCGGTTTCAGTCCCAGTACGCCTAATTGGATGCCCAGCCGCTTGGCCGAGGTCGTCTTGCCGCTCGACGAGGGGCCCGAAATCAGTACCATCCGCGTTCCGCGCCTTAGGTTCGCTTCGTAGATTTCGTCGGCCACCCACGCAAATTTGCGTTCATGGAACGCTTCGGCCAGTTTGATCATGCCTCCCGCATCGCCCGCCAGTACTTTCGAGTTCACGGCTCCCACGGTCGGCACGCCCATGATTTCCACCCACGATTGGTACTCGCGGAATATGCCGAACATCTTTTCCTGGTAGTAGTCCGTGTGTATGCGGTCCGGGGCCGTGCGGAGCGGCAGCGCCAGGTAGAATCCGTTGTAGTAGGGTTCTATCCCGAACAGGCCTATGTAGCCCGTCGAGGGGGCCAGCGCTCCGTAGAAGTAGCCCACCGTTTCGTCCAGCGTGTAGTATTCGCTGTAAAGCCGCGGGCGCGTGTCCAGCAGTTCTATTTTGTCCGCATAGCCCGATTCGGCATAGCGGTTGCGCACTTCCGTCGTCAGGGCCCGCGTGCGGCGTATCGGCAGGTCGGCCCTGACGATTTCGTGCATCCGGCGGCGCAGCGCTTCGGCTTCTTCCGTCCCGATTTCGTCCGTGCCTTCGATTTCGCAGTAGAATCCGCTGCGGCCCAGCGAGTGGCGGATGTGGAGCGTGCGGCCCGGGTAGAGGTCGCCCACGGCTTTTTGCAGGATGAACCACGCCGTGCGTTGGTAGACCCTTATGCCTGCGAACGATGTGACGTCTACGAACCGCACCGTCACCGGGGTGTATATCCGGTAGTCGAGTTCCTTGATGCGGTTGTTCACTTCGGCCGCCAGAAACGGGTGGCGGCCCGGGGCGAGGCGTGCGGCCAGTTCCGAGAGCGGGGTGCCCGCCGCGACTTCGGTTTCGCCGCCGAGGTTGTCGCAGACTATGCGGATGGTGTCGGCCATGGGTGGGTGCGGATTATTCATTGTTACAGCATGTAAAGATAGAAATTATTTCGTAATTTTGGCCATCGCAAACCAATATTGACCACAATACTGCAAATATGAGACATTTCTTCCGTTCGGTTTTTTTCGCGGTCTTCTTTTTCGCGGCGGCTTGCGCTCCGCGCGAGCGGACGCTCGTCGTCCTCTCTACCAACGACATGCACGCCAAAATCCAGCGTTTCCCGTTGTTGGCCGCCGCCGTCCAGGCATGCCGCGATACGACCGATTTGGTTTTGCTCGTCGACGCGGGCGACCGTTGGACCGGCAACGCTTTCGTCGATAAGGTTCCCGCTCCCGGCAAGCCTATCATCGAGTTGATGAACCGCCTGCATTATGACGTCGCTACGTTCGGCAACCACGAGTTCGACCACGGGCAGGCTTACCTCGGCCGGATGCTCGACAGTATGGAGTTCGAGGTCGTCAGCGCCAACATCTTCTCCGATACCCTCACTTTTCCCCAGCCCGCTCCCTATGCCGTTTTCCGGCGCGGCGGGGTCCGTATCGGGGTCATCGGCGCCGTCACCAATTACGAGGGGCCCGGCCATCCTGCCGGCAACCGTTCGTCGTTCGTCGGGCTCGCCTTTCCTGACCCGCAGGCCGAAGCCGTCAAGTATGCCGCTATCCTGCGGCCCAAGGTCGATGTGCTGATTCTCCTTTCCCATATGGGCGACGACCGCGACATGGAACTGCTCGGCAAGACCCAGTTGTTCGATTTGGTTATAGGAGGTCATACCCACGTCGTTCTCGATACGCTTATCAACGGTACTTTGCTCACCCAGACCGGCAAGAATCTGAAGAACCTCGGCGTCTCCACCGTCCGGCTGCGGGGACATAAGGTCCAGAGTGTTGATTTCCGCGTGGTGTCGCTGGACGATTATGCGCCCGACGCTGCGTTCGCTGCCCAAGTCGAGGGTTATTACGCCGATGCCGAACTCAACAGGTCCATCGGCAGTTTCGCTGCCAGGGCCGACAAGGCCGGGCTTGCCAACTGGATGGCCGAAGCCATTGCCGACGAGGCCGACGCCGACATAGGCGTGTACCATGTCGGCGGCGTGCGGCTCGACGCCATTCCCGCGGGCGACGTCAGCCGGGCGCGTATCTACGATTTGGAGCCTTTCGGCACCCGCATCGCCACCATGAAGATGACCCCCGGGCAGATTCGGCGCATGATCGTCACCAAGTATAACGAGCCCACCCGCGAGGGGCACCGGCTCGATTTGATTCTCACCACGCCTTACACCATCCTCGTCGACGAATCCGACCGGGCTTTCGACGTGCGGTTTCCCGAGCTGCGCGAGGGCAGGGTTTACAGGCTCGCTTCGAGCGATTATATTTTCAAGAATTACCAGGGGCTCGAATATGACGGCGGGGCCATCCTCGACGACGAGGTCGCCGACGTCCTCATCGACGAGTTGGAGGACGACAGCCCGTTGCGTCCCGACAACCGTTTGCGCCACCAGATTCTCGTTGTGACCGATTGATTTTGTTTTTTTCGGGAAAGTACGTACTCTGACTTCGTCTTAGATACCCCCCCCCTCGGCATGCTCAAAATAAATTTGGCATTGCGCTCGGCTTTTCGTATCTTTGCAGGCATTTCGCGCGGGCGCTTTGTGCGCGTAGCGGCGGATGTATAACATTATCAACCTTTTAACGAGCGATTGTATCGCACATCATTCCATCTATGGAAGCAAACAACAACGTGGTCGCCAACGAGAATTTCGATTGGAACGCATTCGAGAACGATTTGGGTGTTTACAGCCAGTCCAAGGACGAAATCGCTGCGGCTTATGACAAGACTTTGTCCAACGTCAACGTGGGCGAGGTCGTCGAGGGTACGGTGACGGGCCTTTCCAAGCGCGAGGTCATCGTCAACGTCGGTTACAAGAGCGAGGCTATCATCCCCGTCTCCGAGTTCCGTTACAATCCCGACCTCAAGGTCGGCGACAAAATCGAGGTTTACGTCGAATCCGCCGAGGACCGCAACGGTCAGCTGGCCCTTTCGCACAAGAAGGCGCGCCAGCTCAAGTCGTGGGACCGCGTCAACGAGGCGTTGGAGAACGACGAAATCATCAAGGGTTACATCAAGTGCCGCACCAAGGGCGGTATGATCGTCGATGTCTTCGGTATCGAGGCGTTCCTGCCCGGTTCGCAAATCGACGTCAAGCCCATCCGCGATTACGACGTCTACGTCGACAAGACCATGGAGTTCAAGGTCGTCAAAATCAACCAGGAGTTCCGCAACGTCGTCGTGTCGCATAAGGCACTCATCGAGGCCGAACTCGAGGCCCAGAAGCAGGTCATCATGTCCAAGCTCGAAAAGGGCCAGATTCTCGAGGGTACGGTCAAGAACATCACTTCCTACGGCGTCTTCGTCGATTTGGGCGGTGTCGACGGTCTGATCCACATCACCGACCTTTCGTGGGGCCGCGTCAGCCATCCCGAAGAGGTCGTCGCTCTCGACCAGAAGATTCAGGTCGTCATCCTCGACTTCGACGATGCCAAGAAGCGCATCGCCTTGGGTCTCAAGCAGCTTACGCCCCATCCCTGGGAAGCGCTCGACCAGAACCTCAAGGTCGGTGACAAGGTCAAGGGTAAGGTCGTTGTCATGGCCGATTACGGTGCTTTCGTCGAGATTGCCACCGGTGTCGAGGGTCTCATCCACGTTTCCGAAATGTCGTGGAGCCAGCACCTGCGTTCGGCTCAGGAGTTCATGAAGGTCGGCGACGAGGTCGAGGCCGTCATCCTCACGCTCGACCGCGACGAGCGCAAGATGTCGCTCGGTATCAAGCAGCTTTCGGCCGATCCGTGGGCTGAAATCGAGACCAAGTATCCCGTCGGTACCAAGACCACGGCCAAGGTGCGCAACTTCACCAATTTCGGCGTCTTCGTCGAAATCGAGGAGGGCATCGACGGTCTGATCCATATTTCCGACCTCTCTTGGACCAAGAAGGTCAAGCATCCCGGCGAGTTCACGCAGGTGGGTGCCGACATCGAGGTCGTCGTGCTCGAAATCGACAAGGACAACCGTCGTCTGTCGTTGGGTCACAAGCAGTTGGAGGAGAATCCCTGGGCCGGTATCGAAAGCAAGTTCCCGCTCGATTCCGTACACGAGGGTACCATCACCGAGATGACCGACAAGGGTGCTGTCGTTTCGCTCGACGAGAACGTCGAGGGTTTCTGCCCCACGCGTCAGCTCACCAAGGAGGACGGTTCCGTGCCGAAGGTCGGCGACAAGATCGAGTTCAAGATTCTTGAGTTCTCCAAGGCTACGAAGCGTATCACTCTGTCGCACTTGCGTACTTACGACGATGTGCGTAAGGCCGAGGCCGCTGCCGAGAAGGCTGAAAAGCGTGCCGCTGCCGACGCTACCAAGTCGACCGTCAAGAAGATCAACGCTTCTGTCGAGAAAACTACGCTCGGTGACATCGCCGGTCTCGCTGCTCTCAAGAGCGCTATGGAGGCCGCCGAGGCCAAGAAGGCTCCCGCCAAGAAGTCCAAGAAAGAGGAGACTGCCGAGGAGTAGTTCCCGCAGTTCTTGTCTGTTTGTAGGCCGTCCGCGAAAAGCGGGCGGCTTTTTTGTTGTGTAGTTCCTCCCTTTCCCCGATTTGTTCCCTCCTGTATCCGGGTTCGGATATGTTCCTTTCCGCCCCGAAATTCCCGTTTGGAACGCTTTGTGCCGTTTTTTTTCGTCATGCCCGCTCCGTGGTCCGGCTCGGTCTCTCGGTTGGGTGTGTTTTCCCTCGTGTTCGGGGTTTTTCGTGTTTTATTTTGGAGGGTCGAAAAATTTCGTTATCTTTGGAAATTCCATATACTTGCGGTTGATTGCCATGTCGAAAGCGTTGCTTGCTCCGATAGCCTTTTTCTACAAGATGGGGGTGACATTCCGTCACCGCCTCTTCGATTGGGGCTTCCTCAAAAGCGAGCGGTTCGACATCCCCATCATCTGCATCGGCAACATCACCGTCGGCGGTACCGGCAAGACCCCTATGGCCGAGATGATTATCGCCTACATGTCCCAGAAGCATAATATCGCGCTCCTCTCGCGCGGGTACGGGCGTAAAACCAAGGGTTACCGCGAGGTTTCGCTTTCGTCGCATTACCGCGAGGTCGGCGACGAGCCGCTCCAGATCAAGCTCAAGTTTCCCGATACGGTCGTCGTGGTCTGCGAGAAGCGGTCCGAGGCCATCCGGCGGATTCGTTCCGAGCATCCCGAGGTCGACCTCATCGTCATGGACGACGGGTTCCAGCATCGTTACGTCGAGCCTAAAATCAATGTCCTCATGATCGACGCTACGCGGCCTATCCAGCACGATAGGATGTTGCCCGTCGGTTCTCTGCGCGATTTGCCGTCTCAGATTTACCGGGCCCATTATTTCATCGTCACCAAGTGTCCCGAGAAGATGGCGCCCATCGACAGACGTATCTTGCGTAAGGTCTTGATTCAGATCGCTTACCAGCAGGTCTACTATACCCGTTTCGAGAGTTTCATTCCCCAGCCCCTTTTCGCCGACGAGGCTTCGCGCGAGCCTTTGGTGCAGGGTTGCAAGGTTATTGCTTTGTCGGGTATCGGCAACCCCGAGCCGTTCCTCAAGACGCTCCACGAGCGTTATAAGGTCGTCGCCGAGGTCACGCTCGACGACCACCATGTCTATCGTGTCCGCGACATCCGGTTGCTCGCGTCGTTGCTCGCCAAGCATCCCGGCGCCGTCATCGTCACCACCGAGAAAGATGCCGTCAAGTTGGTCAACCGGGCCAAGATTCCGTCCGAGGTGCGTTGCGCTCTTTATTACCAGCCTATCAATATTTCATTCATAGAGGATTCGGCAACGGATTTTCTCCAAAAGTTAGAAGAAGATGTTCGAGGAAATTAAACAGACAGCCGCTTGGATCCGGGAGCAGACTTCCGGTTTCCAGCCCGAGGCAGGGATTATTCTGGGTACCGGACTCGGGGATTTCGCCGAGCAGATCGACGCTCGGTTTTCGCTCGATTACAAGCAGATTCCCGGTTTTCCCGTCTCTACGGTCGAGGGGCACAAGGGGCGGATGATTTTCGGCTTGCTCGAGGGGCGGCGCGTCGTCGCCATGCAGGGCAGGTTCCATTTTTACGAGGGGTATTCCATGCAGCAGGTCACCTTTCCCGTGCGCGTCATGCAGCAGTTGGGTATCCGCGTGTTGTTCGTCTCCAACGCTTCCGGCGGTATCAACACTTCGTTCCGCGTCGGCGATTTGATGGTCATCACCGACCATATCAACCTCATGCCCAACCCTCTCATCGGGCCTAACCTCGCCGAGCTCGGGCCGCGTTTTCCCGATATGCACAATTGTTACGACAAGGGGCTCATCGCCCGCGCCACCGCCATCGCCGAGCAGGAGGGTATCAAGCTCCAGTACGGCGTCTACGTCGGCGGCACGGGTCCTACGTTCGAGACCCAGGCCGAGTATCGTTATTTCAAGGCCATCGGCGGCGATGCTGCCGGTATGTCCACCGTGCCCGAAGTCATCGTCGCCCGGCACATGTCCATCCCCGTCTTCGGTGTCTCCGTCATCACCAATTGCGGGCTCTCCGACGAGATCGGCGACCACGAGGACGTGCAGTTGCAGGGCAAGAAGGCCGGGGTCAAGATGCAGTTGTTGTTCCGTCGTATGATTAAAGAGTTGTAGCCATGGTCAATAAGGTCATTCTTATCGGTAACGTCGGTATGGACCCCGAGGTCCGTACTACGGAGGGCGGTGTCAAGGTCGCCCGTTTGCGGCTCGCCACCACCGAGCGGCTCTTCGACCGCCAGGCCAACGAGACGCGCGAGCATACCGAGTGGCATACCGTCACTTTGTGGCGCGGTTTGGCCGACGTCGTCGACCGTTACGTCCACAAGGGGTCTCAGATTTATATCGAGGGGCGTTTGCGTACCCGCGATTGGATGGACAAGGACAATAACAAGCGGTTCACTACCGAGATTCTCGCCGATACCATGAATCTGCTCGGGCGGCGCAGCGACAATTCCGCTTCCGACAGCGCTTCTTACGGGCAGGCTCCCGCGTCCGCACCCTACACTCAGTCGCAGGCCGCTCCCGCCGCAGCGGCTCCGGTTCAGTCCACCGCTCCGCAGGCCGCACCTCAGCCCCAGCCTGCTCCGGCTCCGTCCATGCCTGCCGACGATCCCGACGATTTGCCGTTCTGATTCGGTTGCGCTTATACCTATATATTAAGGAAAGACTTTCAGCGAAGTCTTTCCTTTTTTTGTCGGCCTGTCATATCAGTTTCAAATCTTTTGCTATCCGACAGGCTTCGATGGAGTTCTTCACCTGTAATTTGGCTAAAATCCCTTGTCGATGCCGGCTGACCGTATGGATGCTGATAGAGAGCGTTCCGGCTATTTCTTTGCTCGTCGAACCTTTGTCTATGAGGTTCAAAACTTGTTTTTCTCTGACGGACAGTATTTTTGTGTCATGTTGTTTGCCCAGTGCGGTCGTCTGTCCATTGACAGAATTGATTATCAGACATTTGGATGGAATGTCGAATGGCAGAGGGCTATAAAGGCATAAAGCCAGCCACAAAGTCTCGTCGGAGGGTGCAGGAACATAGAACATTCGATGCAGTACGGGTATATAGTTATTCGTATCGTTTTTCATGCGGAGTTTGCTTGTCAAATAATAGTCGCTGCGTTTCTTTTTGGGCTGGCGTTTGACAAAATGGAAAAAGCGGAGTTCTTGCAAGTGTTTGTCGGCCAGGTCATCTGGATGAATAAGTTTGAAGATTTCCTCTTCCCAGATGGAAGGTACTTCGCCTTCTTTTTCGCATTTGCCCGTTCTCAGCATTCGTGAAAATCCGCCGTAATAGATGTAGCTTGCATCGGTGCGTAAATCGCTCAATACGGCAACGGCATTTTCCATGCGCGCATAGTTGCGAGCCATTTCCTTGTATCGGTCCAGCATTTCCGCATAGGGGTGTTTTGCCGCAAAGTTCTGGGCGGAAAATTCCTTGTTCAATCTATCTTTGGGGTCCATTCGCCGGCAATAAAATGGTTATTTGTAATCATTGCATGGTATGCAACAATACTTTAGCTTTGCAAAGATAAATATTGGGAATGGTTATTCATCATAAGCGAAAAGTAAAATGCCGTCCGAAGCCCGGGTTGAAAGCGTCGTGAACATAGATATTCCGGCCGGTTCGTTGGTTGTCGGAAATTCCTGCCGGGTCCTTTGGGTGTTATTAAATATTTGGAAATGAAAAAGTTGTTTTTGAGCGGAGCGATGATTGCCGCTTCGGCCGCCTGCATGGCGCAGTCATTGGAAAAAATGCAGTGGTTCAATGAGCCGGAACAATGGGAAATCGAAGACGGTTCGCTTTCGATGCGTGTCACTCCCCGAACCGATTACTGGCGCATATCCCATTATGGGTTTACCGTGGACGATGCCCCGTTTTTGTACACCTTGCGCGGCGGGGAGTTTGAGGTCAAGGTGAAAATATCGGGTGACTATAAGACCCGTTTCGACCAGTCGGGGCTGATGTTGCGTATCGACCACGAAAATTATATCAAGGCCGGTATCGAGTTCGTGGACGGCAAATACAACCTCAGCACCGTCGTGACGCATCACACGAGCGACTGGAGCATCATACCTTTGGACAAGCCCGTGCCGTTCGTATGGATAAAGGCTGTCCGTAGGCTCGATGCGGTGGAAATTTTCTATTCTTTTGATGACAAGGAGTACGCAATGATGCGCAACGCTTGGTTGCAGGACAATCGCCCTGTCATGGTCGGGGTAATGGGAGCCAGCCCCGACGGCGACGGCTTCGACGCTGATTTCGAGAGTTTTTCGATCAGGCATTTGCCCGATTTGCGCAGGGCTCAATGGCTGGAGGGAAACGGCAAGTAGCGATTAAGAGCGGTGGACGGTTACACTATCTTGAGCAACCCGAGATTTTACGGACGACGGGTACTATGAAAGTGCCATTGCCGCCCTGGAGGGCAATCACGTAGAATTGATAGTAATAGTCCAAGTAAAATAGTCAAAACTTCATCCGGCATTTAAGAGGAAGCTCTCAACAAAATGCCGGATGAAGTTTTGTATATGGACGGTTTTCGTTTGTTATTCCAGGTCTTCCGGTATTCCCGCGCACCGTTCGTATACCGATACATCTTGCGGGTCGTCCACCGCCGTCCAAACCATCCGTTCGGCCGTGAATTCGTCGATTCGGTAGACATGTTGCCAGTCGCCCACAGCGTGGTCGTATTTGCCGCGGATAACCGTGCCTTGGCCTTCTTCTTCCAGGATGTTGAATTCGCCCGTTCGCACGCGCAATTGGAAAGCGTCCAAATTGTCATACATCTCGAACTTCGTGTCCTTGCGGATGAATTCGATATAGACGTAACTCCCTTCGGCCAGCGTCGCGCCGTCGAATTGCGTCAGTTGCCACGTTCCTGCTATGTTGTTGGCATTGGGTGTCAGCGGGGTGTCTGCCTCGTCGTCATCGTTGCAGGCTCCGCAGATGGCCAGCGCCAGCGAGAGGAGGGCGATTTTCCAAAGATTTTTCATTTGTCTTCTATCTGTTTTTTGTTTTTGTCGTTTCCTTTTGCCCGGGGCCGATGTCCGGTTGCTCGGTAGGGTGCCCGATTGTCCGTCGGAGGGTCGTCATTCAAAACGAAGCCTTGCCATTTCGGGCAGAGTTCCGTCATTCTATTCTCTCTTTCTGCACCAAACTTCGTCTGAACGTCTTCTTCCCGCTTCGACTGCCGTTCATTCGCATGTCTCCCATTTCGAGCAAGTCTCGTCGCTCAAAGCCTTGTCATTCTGAGCGAAGCGAAGAATCTGTTTCCGGTTTCATTCCCGTTTCGGTTCGTCGGCATTCGATACCGATTTCCCGCGGCTCACTCCGCCGTGCCCGTTCCGATTCTTACCTCAAGCATCCGTTGGCTCGGCGGCAGCGTCAGTCCCTCAAGCAGTATCGGAATCCGTTCCGGCAGCGTTTTCGGGGCTTGTTCCGGGTCGAGCCGGATTACCAGGTCTCCCGTTTTGCCGGGTTCCAGTATTTCCGGTTCGCATCCGAACGTCAGGTATTTCGGCAGCAGTCCTCCGTCGGCTCTCGGTCTCAGCGGTTTTTCGCCCGCATTGAGACATTCTATCCGTTCCGTCTGTTTCCGGTCTCCCGCCAGCCGCACCGTCCGTTGCTTCAGCAGCAGCGGGCCCATCGCATGGGCATAGTCGTGGGTCGGCAGCGCCGAGGGTTCCACATGGCCCGTCAGTTCCAGTACGGCCGTCGGCCGGGTGTCCGAAAGTTGCGTGTAAACGAATATCTTCCGTTGGAAGTCGCCCGGGTGGCCTTTGGGGTGGTAGGTTACTTTTATTTCGCCTTGCCCGCCCGCCGGTACGGGGCGTTTGTCGTGCTTCGCTTTCGCGCAGCCGCAGCTCGTCTGTATCCGCGTCACCACCAACGGCTCTTTTCCGTCGTTGCGCCAGCGGTAGGTGTAGGTCGTCGGCGCGCCGTCTTCGTGCAGTTCGGGCGTTTCGATTCGGCGCGTGTCGAAGCGCATCGTCTCGCCGCCCGCCGCCGTTGCCGGGTTCGCCAGGCTGTCCAGTTTTTCCCGCGTAAGGTGCGTCACCCATTGGGCTTGCAGCTGCGCCGGCAGTGCCAGCCAGAGTGTCGCCAGACACAGATACATTATGCGGCCGTTCCGGAGCATCTTCGTTTTTAGAGCCAGCCGTTGCCGTTCGCGCCCTTGCGGACCGTGATGCGGAAAGTCTGCGTTTCGCCGTTCGACGTAGCAATCTTCGCCGTCGTCGCGCCTGCTTTCGTTCCTTTGACAACCAGTTTGTTGCCCTCTGCGGTCGCCGTCGCCACCGTCGTGTCGTCGATGGTCACCGTGTAGGTCAGTTGTTCGCCGCCTATGAAGTAGTTGCCCGGTGTTACCGTCACGTTTCCGTCCAGCGGTACATAAAGGTTGGGGAACTTCACCTGCGTGCCTTTGCCGTTAATCGCGTTCAGCAGTTTCGTGGCGTTGACTTGCCCGGCTCCCATTTGTTTGTGGTAGTCCGAGAGGAGCATCTGGCTGGGGTGTACCGTGCCCAAGTCCGTCGTGTAGCGGCAGTAGAGCTTGCGGCCCGTCATGTATTGGTCGATGGGGGTCACCGTTTCGTAGAGCAGCTGCTTGAATTCTTCGGCCGTGAAATGTTTGCGCAGTTGGAACGCATACGACAGGCCCAGCGCCGCTACGCCCGACACATGGGGGCAGGCCATCGAGGTGCCTTCCATGTAGCCGTAGCCGCTTTCGCTCACGGTGTAGGGGAGCGCCGACAGTACGCTGCCCGTTTTTCCGCGGTCTGCGCCCTCGCCGTATTCATAGTAGTAGTCTTGGTCGCCGCCCGGGGCTGCTATCGTGGTGCCGGGGCCGTAGTTCGTGTAGACAGCCGGGGTGTAGTCGGCCGCCGTGGCCGATACGGCGATACACATTTCGGCCGCTCCCGGGAATCCCGCCATCGGTGCGGTTTCGTTGCCGCCCGCAAAAATCGCAAGACCTCCGTCGATGGGGCCGTTGGGCGAGCCCGCGTTGTGGACGAAGTAGTCCAGGGCTTCTTGTTCCAGGGGGCGGTTTTCGGCCCATTGTTCTTCGGTCGTGAAGGCCGGCTGCCATTCGTAGCCGTTGGCAAGGCCCGAGGTGTAGCCCCAGCTGCATTGCAGGATGACGGCTCCGTTGTCGGCGGCGTATTTGATTGCGCGTACCGTCGCCAGGGCGTTGGGTTCCGTGTTGCCCGAGAATATCTGGCAGCTCATGATTTTCACGCCCGGTTTTTCGGCCGTGCCGCCCGCTATCGAGCTGATGCCTTCGCCGTTGTTGTTCCGGGCCGCTATTACGCCCGCCACATGCGAGCCGTGGCCCGTGTCATAGGCGTCGTCCCACGTGATGCGGCCCGAGCCAGTCACAAAGTTGTAGCCGTGGCGGTCTCCCGCATAGCCGTTGCCGTCGTTGTCTTCGTTGGAGTTTTCGATTTCGTCTTCGTTCACCCACAGGTTCTCCTTCAGGTCGGGGTGGGTCAGACATACTCCTTCGTCCAGTATCGCGACGATGATCGACGGGTCGCCCGTCGAGAGGTCCCACGCTTCTTCGCATTGTACGTCGGCTCCCGCTATCGACTTGCTCACGCCGTCTTTCTGGAACAGGTCGCCATGGTTTATCAGGTGCCATTGGGCCGGCAGCTGCGGGTCGTTGTAGGGGAAGTCCGCCGCCCGGGTCTTCAGCGCCATCGCGCGGAGGGTTTCAAGGTCCAGCGGCTTGGCTTTTTTCTTGGCGTCGTAGGCTCGTTTGATCGTGTGGTTCAGGCTCACTTTCTGCACTTCGCCCAGTTGCGCGAGTTGTTCCGCCACTTCTTTCTCCGTGCGGTCGCCGTCGAAGCGGATTACGTACCACAGATGCAGGCCCGCATTCCGGGTCTTGGCTTCGGTGCGTGCGTTCACCGGGAATACGCGTTCGATTTCATAGCCGCCCGCGAGCTCCAGCACTTCGTCTACCGTGAGGATTCCCGAGCGCGTCGCGGCTTCGCCGTTGCGGGTTTTCGCCGTCGCGCGTTCCAGGATTTCGCTCACATAGGGGTCGAATTTGACCAGCAGTTCGCCCGCCGTCGCCGGTTGTGTTCCCGGGCCTTGCGTGTTCGGGTCCGTATGCGGGTCGGTCGTGCAGGCCGCCAGCACCAGCAGCAGGCCCGCCATCATTCCGTATAGCGTGTTTTTCATCATCGTGTCGTGTTTGTTTCTTCCCGTTCGTCCGAGGGCCGGGTTTTCGTCGGGTAGAAATCATAGTAGTAGTTCATGTTGACCGGTTCGTTGCTGAATCCGGCGGTCCGGCCGTTCGCGTCGATTCCTTCCTGGTTGAATATCAGGATTTCAGGCACCCACCAGTTCAGCGCCGGATGGTAGAGCAGCCAGTAGGGCAGTTCTCCGGTCATGCGGTTCAGGTTGATGGCAAAGAATTTCGTGCGGGCCATCACTTTCGGAGTGCCTATCAGGCTTCTCGGCAGCGTGTCCACACCTTTGTCGTTGGCCGAGTTGTCGATGTCGGCTTCCGTGTAGAATTCCGTCCAGCCGTTCTGTGGTGCGTCGGCCGTGCCGAACGACGGGAGCGAGCCTTGCAGGTAGTTTACCGACAGCCTCAGCGTGTCGAGTTCCCATTCAAGCAGATGGCGCGGGAATCCCGGTTCTTCGATCAGACCTCCGATGTCGGTCGTCACCGAGTTGCTCAGGTCGTAAACCAAGCTGCGTTGATTGGCGTTCATGATCAGCGTATGCAGCTTGGGCATGTTTTCTTTCGTCAGTATCGAGGGCAGTTTTTGGAAGGAGTTGCTGCTCAGGTCCAGATATTCAAGGCTCTTCAGGTTCTTGAAGTCCGGGTGCAGCTCCGTCAATCCGTAGCCCGAGATGGTCAGGCGTTTGAGTTGCGGCAGTTTCGTAATCGCATCGCCCGTGTTCAGGCTCAGCATGTGGGTGTTAGAGTTGCTGAAGAAGGTGATTTCTTCGGCCGCCGTCAGGTATTGTATTTCAAACGGTATGCCTTCCTTGGTGGTGAAGAACGAGAAAGAGGCCGATTTTACACGTCCGGCTTTTTCAGGAGTGTAGCCTTCCATGTTTTCTTCCCACAGGACCACGCCTTCCCAGTTGTCCATGCTTTCGGAGGCGTCCCATACGTTGCGCCACGAGTTCAGCGAGCGGTTTACGCCCAGCAGCGCCACCGAGTCGCCTTCGCGGGTGTTTTCTTTGATTTTCTCCGCCGCTTTCTGTTCTACGCGCAGTTTGTCCTGTTGGTCGAGCGTCACGTTCCCTTTCGGCAGGAACGAGATTTCGGCTTTGCGGATTCTCGGAATCGAGCTGATGTTCCATTTGAAGCGTACGGTCACTTCGCGCGGGCGGATTCCGCGGTCGATGTTCACCTTGTAGCTGTCATATTGGAGCCAGCCCGTCGTGTCGGGGATGGCTACATTGAAGTCTACGTTGGTTTTCACCTTCACGTCGAAGTAGCGTTCGTCCAGCGTCGCGAAGTTTTCGACCGATATTTCCGGTTCTTCCAGCGTGATGGCATAGGCGTAGCCGTCTTGCTTCACCGTTATTTCCTGGTTGTCGCGCGATTGTTGGTTCTGAAAGCGGATGACGCCCTGGCGCGGCGTCTCCACCAGCGCCGAGTCGATGAGCAGTTGGCAGGTCGTTGTTCCGCGGCCGTTGGCAGGCGATACGGTGATCCACGGCGCGTCGGTCGTGGCGATCCACGCATCGTCCGACGCTATGCGGACCGTGCGGGTTCCTCCGTCGGCTCCGATGGTTATTTCCTTGCTGTCCGGTCCGAACGGGGCGTTCGTCTTGTCGTCGGTACAGGCGGCCAGGGCCATCGTTCCGAGCAGGATGCTTATGTATGTCAGATGTTTCATGTTCGTCGCTCTGTTTATTGCAGCATTTCGTCGCAGTTGATGATCTTCTGCGTCTTGTCGTACACAAGCATGTAGGCTCCGTTCCGCCAGTAGATGCAGATGTCCGACGCATCGAATACTATGTTCGGGTTGTCGCTGATGTCAAGGTTGTAGATCAGATACGAAATCTTGTCGTCTACCTTGCGCAGGTCGTTCGACCCCAGAAACAGCCCTCGCAGTCCCGTGTGTTTGTAGATTCCCGTCGGCCATTCGCGCAGGCAGCGGGCTCCGTTGTCGTCGCGTTGTCCGCGTACGGCGAATACCGTCAGTCCCGATGAGTTGAGCGGTTTGTAGGGGAACGACGCAAAGGCGTTGTACGACAGGTCCACTCCGTACAGATAGGGCAGATCTTCAGCCGTGAAGTCCTTCGGCAGTTCCTTCAGTCGGTTGTAGGTCAGGTCCAGCGAGGCCAGCGAGGCCGCGAATTCGCCTTTGAACGAGCCTTCCGGTATCTCGGTCATGCCGTTTCCGCGCAGGATGATGTAGCTCACATAGGAGTTCGTTCCGCTCAGCAGTTCCTTGGGGAATACCTTTATCTTGTTGTTCGCCAGCGTCAGCGTGTTGACCAGAATTCCGTTGAAGTCGTCCGGCAGTTTTTCGATTTCGTTGTAGGAGAAGTCTACGGTCTTTATCACATACTTGCCTTTCGAGGAGAAGATGTTGGGGAATACCTTCAGTTTGTTGTAGGTCGCCGAGAAGGTCTCCATGTCTTCCATCGGGCAGAATTTTCCGTTCGTCGTCGGGAATTCTTCGATCAGGTTGTGGTCCAGGCGTATCTCCGTCGGGGCCACTTCTCCCAGACCTCCCGCGGGCAGTTTGCTGATTTTGTTTTCGCACATGTCCAGCGCGCCCAGTTTCTTCAGATTGCGGAACGAGTCCGGTATGGCCGTCACGTTGTTGTTGCGGCAGTAGAAGAGTTGCAGTACGTTCTGCGATTTTCCGTTGCCTATCGCTTCCAGGCCCGCGGCCAGTCCGTCCGGGTCGTGTTCGCTCCATTGTTTGTTTTCCGAGATGTTCAGCGACACAAGTTTCGGCATTTCGGCCAGCACTTGCGGGAATTGTTCCATCTTCGGGCAGTTGTAGAGTTCCAGGTCGGTGCAGCTCTCCAGTTGGACCATTTCGGCCGGCAGTTCCTTGATTTCGCTGTTGGCTATGTTGAGGATTTCCAGTTTCTTCAGGTTGCCGATCTCCTTGGGCAGCGATTTGAGACCGTTGCAGATTTTGCCGTGGAGGTTGGCCGCCGGGCGGATGTTGAGTTGGTTGCCCTGGGTGTCGAATATCTGGTTTTCCGTGTAGCCCTCATCATAGAGTGCCGTCGAGGGCGTGTGGATGTCGTGTTCGCGCAGGGCAAGGGCACAGGGCCACGACATCTGCGTCGCCGGGTGGTGTTTTTCGTAGTATGCCTTGTGGTTGGCCATCCGGTTGCGCGCACGGTTCGCCATGCTCGTCGCCAGGTCTTCCGTCGGGTCATAGTAGTTTTTGTCGTTCTGCGTACCTAAGTAGAGTTCGATCATTTCCGTCAGTTGGCCGATGGCCGCAGGCATGTCGCCGCGGAATCCGAATCCGCTCAGGTCCAGACGCGCTACGCGGCCGTTGTCGTGGAGCTGCACGCCCGGTTGGGCGCCCCACAGGTCGGGGTCTTTGTTGAAGTCCCAGTTGGCTCCCGGGTTGTAGCTTTCGCCCGCATAGGACCAGCGCGGGCCGTCGAGGGCTTCCCAAATGGCTTTCAGTGCGTAGTAGTCCTTGATATATTCGTCGCTTTCGTAGAGCGCGATTTTGGCTTTGATTTCGGTCGTTTCGTTGTCTTCCACCGTGAAGTTCGCCGCGGCAGGCCGGTCGTTCGTCTCAAGGGCGGTCTTGTTCTTGTCGTAGGTCACATACGAGACTATGCGGTATTCGCCCGCAGGCAGCGACAGCAGCGAGTCGCATTTGCTCGACGAGGTCTGGTAGCCGAACGTGCCGTTTGCTTCGTTCTGTTCGTCGAAGTGGATGGCAAATTCCATCGGCAGTTTCTCGAACGTCGTCAGGTCGTTCGTTTCGGTGTTCTGTACCGTCAGGTCCGTGTGTTTGATTTCGTCGAACGTGTATTGGCGGTTTACGTTGCCGGCGCGGGTCCGGACAAAGTCCGACATGTCTTTCAGCAGCGTGACGCGTACTTTGCCGCGCGGCGTCACGTTCACCGTCAGGTCGTGGGTCGTCAGTCCGCCCGCTGCCACGGTCAGTTCGTTCTGTTGCGGCAGGCCGTTGTAGAGCAGTTCGTCGTGCTTGTCATAGAGCGAGAACGCCACTACCCGGTAGTTTCCCGTCAGTAGTTTGAGTTTGGTGCTTCGCAGGCCGTATTCCGCCGCGTCCTTGTCCGCCGCATCCAGCGTCAGGGTCTGGGCAAGCATGGTGCCGTTGTAGTCCAGACGTACCGTCACTTTCGTCGCGTCCGACAGGTAGTCCAGCTGCGTTTGTACCGCACGGCCCGCCAGCGTCGTTTTTTCGTAGGAGGCCTCCTTGTAGAGTTTGAACTGTACATGGCCGTAGTCGAGTTCCCGGTTGTCGGTGCCGTCTTCGGAGCATCCGCCCAGCAGGGTCATCGCCATGCACGTCGCCGTCGCAAGCAGGATGAGTTTGAAAAGTTTCATGTTCAAAACCTTGTGCTGTGTTCTCTGTTAATTATCGTTCTTTCGGTATAAAGGCCCCGCCCCGTGGGACGGGGCCTTCGTTTCGCAGGTCGGTTATTCCGGTTTGTATTCGACTATAAGACTGGCTTTGTTCGACCAGTTGCTCTTGAATACAATTTGAGTTTTTCCCGCTTCCTCAGCACTATACATCAAAATGTACGAGGTGCCTGCTGGAAATATGTTGATTAAGCTTTGGTTTTCATAATATGTGGATTCATCGTATTCCGGCAGATTCAAGTATGCCATGGTCGTTCCGGTGAGCGTCAGTTTGTACTGCGGAACGCCCATCGAACCGAAATCATTATCGTAGTCGGTGTCTCCGTTGGCAAGCTGAACAAGCGTAACACCCTCGCTTTCTTGTGCCAGCGAGATGTCCGTGCCGCCGCCCTGTTGTTTTCCCTCGAACTTGAATTCGATGATGCCTACGATTTCGGTTCCGTTCTTGAATACGAAGTAGGCCGTCGGGTTGACGGGTTTTTCATAGGTCCAGGTGAACGAGCCGTCTTTTTCGTAGGAGCCGGCAATCTTGATCAGTTTGCAGTTTTCATTGTAGCCGTTGGCCAGATCGACCCAGCGCGGCGTCAGTTGCGATTCGGCATAGGGGCCGTCCTCTCCATAGACTTCGTAGGAATCGTATGCCGTGTTGAATTTCAGTTCGGCCATATCTCCGTCCTGCTCCGTCGTGTAGGTGAGGTTGTAGATTGCAGGTACAGCAGCCCACTTGTCTTCGTAGGGGAATGTGCCCTTCGGCATTTTGGTAAGCGTGTAGTCGGCCATGGACGGTTCATAGAATTCTACAAATTCTCCGGCTGCGTCAGACGACTGGCTCAGTGTCGTAACAATATATTTTTTGTATTCTTCCTTGATTTCGTTCTCTGCCAGCAGTTCGACGGGGTCGTTGATTGCGACCGAGGCAAGCAGAGCCACAACTACACCTTTGCGGGCTTCGCCTGCGTTTTCTGTTACCGAAATCGAATAGCGGCGTTCTTTGAGTACATTGTTGCTATCCGATTCGGGTTCCGGGGTTTCGACTTTGATCCACCCGGTTTGGGATGCGGCTGCGCTCAGCGTTCCCGCCACTTCTGCGAACTTGAAAATCTTGGGTTCGTCTATGCTCACAATGTAGCCATGCATCCCTTGGTCAACCCAAGACGAATTGCCGCTATTGAAGAATTGTCCTTTGGCGTTGAAGCGGCTTTCGGCCACGAATCCCGTCATTTCGTAGTGGTTGCGGCAGGCGGGTATCTTGACCGTGTAGGCGTATTTCAGGTCCGGGTTGTTGCGGGCGCACAATACGAATTTGCCTTCCTGGTCACCGTCCAGCGGGTATTTCGTCGGGTCGGCTTTCAGCAGGATTTCCACTTGTTCGCCCGCTTCGCCTTTGTAGTCGGCTTCGGACAGCCATTCCGATTTCTCGGCCAGGCGCCATGCGAAGTTGGCTTCCACCAGAATCGGGTACATGTAGCCCGAGAGCCCCGACGGCCATGCCAGTTCGATGGTCTGCGCCGGGGTTTCATTGTATATGTAGCCCAGTTCTCCTTCCGAAGCATAAACAAAGCTGCCGTCTTCCATCTTGCTCGTGTAGAGCGTCAGAGCGCGTTCTTGTTGTTCGATGCTCAGCGTCGCAATTACTTTCGACTGGCCGCCCATGGTCAGCGTCACTTCGCACTTGGGTGCGTCGTCGAAGTTCTCTATTTCATAGGTTCCGATAGTCACTTCCGCCTTTCCGGCTTCGCCGTATTGCGTCAGCACCTTGTGTTCGCCGTCCGCAATGTAGAACGACTGGGACGCGTTTTCCGGAATCGAGACTTCCCATTTCATGTTGGCCTCGAATGCGAGGGTATGGCTTTCGCCGGGTATGATCGCGGTTTCTATGGCTTCGGGGAATACGGGGGTTCCTGCGGGGCCGTCTTCACCCGTCTCCGAGCAGGACACCAGTGCAAGGCTCAGACCTGCGGTCAGAAGCATCGCCCAATGCAAAAAGTTCTTTTTCATGATTTTTGACTTTTCGTTAAACGCTATAATTAAAGAGAACGCTTTTCGCCGTTTCCCGTATTACATGCCTTCTTCTCGTTGCAGACGGTCCGCTTCTTCGTCGCTGACCCATTCCAGTATCGTGTAGAAGTTGCCTACCGAGCCCACAGGCGTGCCCAGGTTCTCCACATACATGTGGGACCAGAGCGTTGCGAAGTTTTCGCACGCGCTGTAGTACGATACATAGTTCTGGGCGCTTTCCGTCAGGATTTTGTTGTCGCCGCGGATGATTCCGAATACCGATGCTTCGTCGGAGATCACCTGGTCCGAATCCATCGACACTTTCGGTTCGGCAGGGTCCGTGGGGTCGAAGCGCAGAGTTACGTCGTAGCCGTTGAACAGCCAGTCATGCAGAATGACAAGGTTTTCTTCCGTCGGGTGTTTTTCTGTGCGGATCAGTCTCTGTATGCTCTTGTTGTCCACTCCCGGGTAGTCTTGCAGGAACGTCGAGGTGACCACACACCAGCCCGTGTAGTTTTCCAATGCAAAGGGGCAGCTCTTGACCATCTTCACGTTCGTGCCGTTGCCGTAGAATTCCCATTCCAGTTGTTCCGGCATCACCAGGCGCAGGTTGAAGTTCACCGTGTCGGCGATTTCCAGCGCCGCATAGTTGCCGTGGACCAGGATTTCCGTCGCCAGCTTGCCCGCCGGTATGGTTATCGTGTTGCTCTTCAGTCGGTAGTGTAGCCCTTCGATGGCTTTGCTTCCCTTGTCGATTACCTCTACGCCGAACGTGCGGTCGTAGTCGCACGACTTCGTCGAGGCTACTTGCACCGCAAAGTAGTGTTCCGCATCGTCGGGTATCATGTGCAGCGACATCGTGTCGGCGAACATCACATATTCGGCGTCGGAGTAGGTCGTGCGTTCCTGGTTGCAGCCCGGTACGAGTGCAGCAAGGAGCGTGGCAGCCGATATGACCGTTATGATTCGTTTCATGTTTCGTCTTCTTTTATTTGTTGCTTTCGTTGGGCAGGATTTCCGAGCCTGGGGCGTCCAGTTCGTGCTGCGGAATCGGCCAGACCATGCGCGGGTCGTCGCCCTCGATTTTCAGCGTGCTTCCTTCTTCCATCGCGTAGCTCTGTTTCTTGCGCTCGAAACCCATCTTCCAGCGTTTGAGGTCGTGCAGGCGGAATCCCTCCATGTAGAGTTCGCGCACCCGTTCGTTGGAGATTTGTTCTTTCCAGTTGGCCTGCGTGACGTTCAGCGTGCCGCCTGTCTGGTGGCGGCTCTGGCTCAGAGTCGTCAGGTCCTTGCTCGCCGCCGAGTAGTTGGGCGTCGGCAGGTTGCAGTAGGCTTCCGCACGAATCAGATATTGTTCTGCCAGCCGGAACGGTTTGGGCATGCAGCGGTGGAATATGTTGCTTTCCACGAACGTCCGGTTGCCGTAGTACTTCACCAGCACCGGTGAATTCATGCCGTTGTCATAGCCGATGACAATGCCGTTGCTCTTGTCGGCAAAGTAACTCGCATAGCGCAGGTCGTTTTGGCCGTAGGCGCTGAGTACCCATTGCGCCGGAGCGAAGTCCGGGTAGAAGTAGCGGTAGTCGCGGGTGAAGTTCAGAAACGCTGCACCCAGGTCGCCCGTCTTGTCGGTTACGAGAAGACCTATGCGGAAAATCACTTCGGGGCTTTGGTCGTAGAACCACATGTAGTCGAACCATGTCAAGCCGTCCGACGTGATGGCGGTTTTCGCATTGGCCAGCGTGAAGTTGTGTTCGTCGATAAGTTTCGACGAGTATTCGATGGCCGTCTCCCAGTCCTGCATGTAGAGGGCTACACGCGCATGGAGCGCTTGGGCCGCCGCAAGGGTGAAGTAGATCGAGTTGGCTTCGTTGTTCTTTTCTTCATCGGAGAGCAGGGCTTCGGCTTTCGCCAGGTCTTCCAGCACAAGCGCATACGAATCGTAGAGCGATGCACGGCGCACGGGTTCTTTCTCGAAGTATTTCGTGCGGAGTACCACTCCCAGTTCATTTTCGGCCGTCGCCGGGTCGTAGGCTTTGCAGAAGCATTTCAGCAGTTCCGAGTAGCAGAGCGCACGGATGGCGTACACTTCGCCCGTGTAGATGTCCAGTTCGTCGAGTTTCTCGTCGTCGGTTTCCTTGGCTTTCACCGCGTCGATGCGGTCCAGATAGAAGTTGCAGTCGCCGATGGTCGTGTAGAGCGAGCCGTAGACCGCTTCGATTTCGGAGTTGGTCGAGCGCACGGTCCACAGGTAGTGGTTGCCGTAGATGTTGCTGTTGCCTTCCACCGCATATACCAGGTCGCTCTGGATGTCCGGCAGCAGCGTCAGATAGCCCGTGTAGAGGGCCGCGCTCTTCAGACTGGAGTAGATGCCGACCACGTGCTGTTCGGCATCGTTGTAGTTCTGCATCCCGCCGTTTTCGGGTATCGACTGCCCCGGAAACTTGTCCAGGCAGGAGACCGCACCCATCAGCAGAGCGAACGCCGCGAAGCAGATTTTGATATGGTGTTCTATTCTTTTCATTATCTTGTTGTGGTCCGCTGTTTAGAAAGTTAGGTCGAGCCCGAACGTGAACTGGCGCGCCGCAGGGTATTGGGCGATGTAGATGTTCGACGGGCTTTCGGGGTCCAGACCCGAGAATTTCGTGAAAGTGAAAAGGTTCTGCGCCTGCGCATAGATTCTCACTCCGTTCAGTACGCGCGTCTTCTGTAGCAGGTTCTTCGGCAGCGAGTAGCTCAGCATCAGGTTCTTCAGTCGCAGGAACGACGCATCTTCCAGCAGGCGCGAGTCGAATTCGGTGTATACTCCGTGGCGCGGGATGTCGGTCACGTCGCCCGGTTTTTTCCAGCGTTCCAGCAGGCGGCGCGACTGGTTGTTCGACGCAAAGCGGCCGTTCGATTCGTTGAAGTAGCGGTCGTTGTTGATCATCCAGCGGTCGGCCACCCAGCTGAACTGGGCCGTCAGCGAGAGCCCTTTCCACGAGAGCGACGTGCCGAAGCCGCCTTCCCACGGGGCATACATGCTCTTGCCGATCATCACCTTGTCTTCGTCGCGCAGTTCGGTCGTCAGCGCGCCGTCTTTCGTGTACCACAGGGCGTCGCCGTTCGCAGGGTTCACACCCGCAAAGCGGTTGATGTAGAATTCGCCTACGTCGTGGCCCACCACCAGTTTCTTGCTCGTGTTGGCGAGTTCGTATTCCCGTACTCCGTTGTAGAGTTCCGTGATTTTGTTCTTCGTGTAAGAGACCGTCGCGTTGGCCGTCCACAGGAAGTCCTTGTGGGCAATCAGCGTTCCCGAGAGGGTAAGTTCCACACCTCGGTTCACCATGCCGCCTACGTTGTCCCAGCGGAATCCGTAGCCGTTGTCCGAGTACGACTGGGGTACTTCCATCAGCATGTCCGTGGTCTTCTTGTTGTAGAGTTCGAGGTCTACTTCCAGGCGGTTCCAGAATCCGAAGTGCAGACCCAGGTTCGTCGTCCAGGGTTTTTCCCACTTCAGTCCGTCGGTGCTTTGTTGGATGGGCGCTACGCCCGCATTGCCCGCGTAGTTCGCACCGCCGCCGATAAGGGCCAGATGTTCGTAGTTGGGTATGGCCGAGTTGCCCGAGGTTCCGGTCGAGAATTGGATTTGGGCGTTCGTCAGCCAGTGGCCCACGTTGTCCATGAAGCGTTCGTTGCGCATGTTCCACATGAAGCCCACCGACCAGAAGCGGCCCCAGCGGTTGTCCTTGCCGAAGCGCGACGAGGCGTCGGTACGGGCCGCCAGTTCGACCATGTAGCGGTTGTCATAGTTGTATTCCGCACGGGCGAAGAACGACAGGTAGCCGTAGTCGTCGTCCGTCATGTCGTTCCAGCTCGTCACTCGCGTCGCGTTGCTGATGTTGGTCAGTTTGTTGTTCGTCTGGCCTTTGGCTATCAGCGAGAAATCTTCGTAGTGGTAGTTGATTCCCTCGTGTCCCAGCAGGAAGTTGAACGAGTGTTTGTCGTTCAGCTTCAGTGCGTAGTTGATCGTGTTGGTGATTTGGAGGTTCAGTCCGTCGGTCGAGCTGCGCTGCGCCGTGCCGTCGTTCAGATTGGGCGAGTATTCGGGGTACGATACGCCGAATCCCGTCGTGTGGGAGTAGTCGATGCCGAATTGCGAGCGGACGGTCAGTCCTTCGATGATGGTCGCTTCGGCAAAGAGCGACGAGAATATTTTGTATTTCTTGAATGTCAGCGGGTTGTTCGCCGTCCATTCCAGCGGGTTCTGTCCCTGGCCTTTCCAGCTGCCGTCTTCGATGGAGGCCACCGAGCCGTCTTTGCGGTAGGGGTTCCAGTAGGGCATCATGAACTGCGCCGCCGAAATCGGCGTCACCAAGGTCATCACCCCGTCGTCGGCACGTTGTATTTCCTGGTAGTTCAGTGCCGTGTTGGTGCCGATTTTCAGCCACTTCGCCGCGCGCTGTTCTACGTTCGCACGTATCGAGTAGCGCTCGAATCCCGAGCCGATGGCCGTACCTTCCTGGTTGTAGTAGCCGCCCGAAACATAGTAGTTGGTCTTTTCCGTGGCGCCCGATACCGAGAGTTCGTAGTTCTGGAGCAGTGCCGCATCGTTGTAGACCGCATCCAGCCAGTTTATGTCGGTCTTGCTCAGCAGGTCGTAGTTCTTGCCCGCCGTCTGGCCGATTTCCTTTTCATAGCGGATGCGTTCCTCGGTGTTCATGATATTCCAGTTTTGCTGGTTTATCTGCGAGAAACCCAGTTGCATCCGGTAGTTGATGGTCGGATGGTCGGCCATGCGGCCGCGTTTGGTCGTGATGACGATTACGCCGTTCGCGGCGCGGGCGCCGTAGATCGAGGTCGACGAGGCGTCCTTGAGTACCGACAGCGATTCGATGTCGGCCGGATTGACCGTGTTGAAGTCGGCGCTCGAAATCGCTACGCCGTCAAGAATATAGAGCGGTGCCGTGCCCGAGTTTATCGAGTTCACGCCGCGGATTTTCATGATCGTCGATTCGCTCGGTTCGCCCGATACGGCCATCACCGACAGACCCGGTACCTGGCCTTGCAGCGCTTGGTCGAAAGCCGCCGTCGGCGTGTTTTCGATGTTCTCGGCCTTGATGGTCGCGACCGAGCCCGCTACCGTGCCTTTCTTGCGGACGCCGTAGGCGATCACCACCACGTCTTCAAGAGCCTGCGAATCGTTTTCCATCGCTACGTCGTAGCGGACGGCCGGGCTTCCGCCGGGTACCACGAATTCTACGTCCTTGTAGCCGATGTACTGGAACAGCAGTCGGGTTCCTGCGGGCACGGAAATGGTGTAGGTGCCGTCGATAAGCGTCGAGACGCCCGTCGTGGCTCCTGCGATCACGTTCACTCCGATCAGAGGCTGTTTGTCCTCGGCCGCAGTGACCGTGCCGCTCACCTGGATTTTACCCCCCCCCTGCGCGGCGGCCGTTACCGGGCCGAAGCACAGTGCAAGAGCAAGAACCGTGAGTAAAAGTTTGGTTTTTTGCATTAGTGCGATTCTTAGAACATAGTTAGGTTGCAAAGAAATGAAATATATTCGAGTTTTCCAAATATTCCGTCCGGGCTTTCGCTTTCAGTTTTCGCCCCGGGACATTCGTTGCCATATCATATTGTAAGGAATTTCTTTGGTTTCGGGACGTTTTCGTAACGAAAAAGGGACCCTTGCAAGGGTCCCTTTGCGTTGTTGCGCATGCGGTTTTTAGTCGTCGTCGCGGTCCATGTGGGCTACATAGACGGCGTGCATCATCGCCTCGCGCTTCTGTACCGACGGCTTGGTGAAATACTGGCGGCGGCGCAGTTCTTTCAGTACGCCCGTGCGTTCGTATTTGCGTTTGAATTTCTTCAGGGCGCGTTCGATGTTTTCGCCCTCTTTTACCTGCATGATAATCATGATATTCGTTTTTTTTAGTTCAATTTTTTTACCTTTTCTCGCCTCGGCATAGCCCGAATAAATTCGGCTCTGCTCTCGGTTTATCGAGAACTTTCGTTCTTTTGTTTTTTGCGGGTCTTCCCGCCGTGGGGTTCTTCGGGCCGGGGAATCTGCGTTCCTCCGCGTCCCTTTCGTCGGTCGTTTACTCGTCGTCGTCACCGCCGGGAGGCGCAAAACTCAGGTAGGGAGCCAGCCTCGCGGCTTCTCCGGGTTTGAGTCTGTTGTCTTCGTTAAATGCTTCCGGGGTGCTCCAACCTCCTTTCAACTGCCTTGTTTTGAGTATTCTCCGTAGCAGCTGCGGCGTCAGATAGGGATGCCGCTGCAACTCCGGAGCGGGCGCAAAGTTAATATGAATTTTCCGAATTCTGCAACTGTCGCAGCAAATTTGTGCCGAAATCTTTTCGTAGTTGCTCTCCGTCACGCCTTCCACTTCGGTCAGCTGTTCCGTCCGCCAGTAGCCGCCCAGGCGTTCGCGGTAGCGGACAATCCGGCCCGCGGTCTTTTCGCCGATGCCGTTTACCAGCAGCAGGGTCGCCGAATCCGCGTCGTTCAGCTCGATCGGATAGCGCGGGGCGGCCGGTTCGCGTTCGCTGAAAATGATGTAGGGTTCCAGCGCCGTCGCTACCGAATCGCTCACCGCATAGCATTTGCGCAGTTCCGCCATGTCGCAGATGGGGTGGGTGTCGCGCCACTTCACGAAGGTCCGGGCTTGTTGGCGCGTCAGCGCGCCGATGGCTTCCAGGTAGCGGGCGCTCACCGTGTCTATGCGGAATTGTTCCGGCGGCAGCGGTTCCGCCACCATCCGGCCCGGGCGGTATCCCTGCGGCGCAGTGGTGTAGCGGCGGGCTATGCGGATGTGGGGTTTCAGCACCCGGTAGAGCGAATCGTCGATTCCGTAGCATGCCGCCACGTCTTCCGGTATGCGGAATATCTTGTCATAGGAGCGGTAGCGGACCAGGCTCGCCGCTTCGGTTTGCGTCAGGCCCATTTCGCGCAGTTGTTCGTAGCTCACCGTGTTCGGGTCGAAAGGTTTCGGGCGCAGCGTGTCCCGCCGGGTTGCGTGGCGTTGGTTCGTTTCCGCTTCCCGTGCCGCGCCCGCGTCCGTTCTTGGGCGCGCAAGCAGAGCCACTCCCAGTGCCAGCAGGGCCAGCGGCAGGAATATCGCCACTCCTCGTATCTCCCTCTCCGTGAACAGCGGTTTCATTTCTCTTGATAAATTTTCGCGTCTTCTTTACAAAATTAGTGCGTTCGCGCCGTTCTGCAAAATTTTTTCCCGGTTCGTGGTTTATTTTCGTGTCGCCGTCCCGTAGGTCGGAATCGCGCAATATAGGGCGGTTGCAGCTCTCGCTGTTCGGGCACGACCTGCTGCGGAGGACGAACGGCGGTCATAAACAGCGCTATACGCAGGGACAGCAATCGACCGAGGTGCAGCGTATCGGCTGACACTTACTCGAATCCTACGATTTCGGGGCGGGTGGGGCGATAGCGGTATTGTTCCAGGCGGGTGGAATTCGACAGCCGGAAATATTCGCTGTCGGCAAGTCCGTTCTTGTTGAACGCAACGCCCAGCCGAATCTGTACGGTGCTGAAGATAAGCCGTTCGTTCTTGATGCGGATGCCGCCGCCGAGCGACGCGAAGAAGTCGTTCTTGAACGCGTTGGGCGAGTAGCCGATCAGCCCCAGGTCGGCGAATCCGAAAAAGGCGATGCGGAAACCCAGCGGCTGCCACGGGGTGAAGAGCACCGTTTCGGTGTTCAGCACCGCGCGGTTGGTGCCCAGAACCCGTTCCTTGAGCGCCTGTAAGCCGTTGCGGCGCGTGAAGCGGATGCTTTCGTCGTTGCCCGTGCCGCGGTTCCAGCCGTGGGTGTAGTTGAGCATCAGGAATTGGCGCAGGCGGCTGCGTCCGGCGATGAACAGGTGGGAGAACCACCGCAGGTCGATGTCGACGGCGCTGTGGTTCCATTTGCCGGTGAGGGGTTCGATGTAGCTGCCCAGGGTGAGGCCGCCCATGATGTAGCCCGCTCGCCGGAATCCGCCGGTGCGGTAGCTCAGACCGAGGTAGACTTCGTCGTTGAATTCGCCCCACGAGTAGCCGCTGACGATTTCGGCCTTGTAGCCCGTCGCCAGATACTCGTCCGAGCCGAATCCGTATATCATGTTGGCCGTGAGGAATTTTTCGCGGTAGATGCCCGCTCCGAAAAGCGCCGCGTCGTGGCCGTGCAGCGACGGGTGATGGTTGGCGGTCACGTCGTTCGGGCGCAGGAGGAAACGGCGGTGGTTGTAGCGGCCCGTGAGGTATACGCTTGACGAGACCGAGGGCAGGAAGTGCGAGTAGCCGCCCCACGCATCGAAATTGCGGGCGCGTACCAGCAGCGACGTGTCCTGTTCGATCATGTATTCCTTGAACTTCAGATTGTTGTAGCTCACGCCCGCTTCGTAGTCCGTGGGCCGCAGAAATTCCTTGCACAGCTTCGCATCGAGGGTCGAGTTGTAGAATGCGCGCCCTGCGGCGAATTCCGCCGTGAAGAACGTTCCCAGCACGTTGGGAATTTCGTACTCCACTTCGTTGCCGCCGTAGGAGAAGTCGCGGCGGCTGAAGTTGGTCTTGACCTTGAGCATGTTGCCCGTGCCGAGAATGTTGGCGTCTTCGAGCGCCACCATCGTGCGGCCCTCCGAATAGGCGCCGCCGTCGACAGTGATCGTCCAGCTGTCGCGGGTGCGGATAAGCAGGTCGACACGCGTGGTGTCGAGCGTGTCGGGGCGCACGGCGATTTCTACGCCCGAGATGTAGCGGCGCGAGCGCAGCAGTTGTTTAGTCCGGACGATAAGTTGCGGGTCGAACGTGTTGCCCGATTTGAAAAGCAGGTCGCGGCGCACGACGCGTTCTTCGGTCAGGGCGTGGAGCTTGTTGCCGGTGCGCCGGAGCCAGTTGCCGTCGGAGCGGAACACCTGCTGCCGTTCGACGTGGATATCGCCGATGGTTTTGCCCGCGTAGGCGGCCAGCGCGCGGTTTTCGTCGAGCACGCGGCCGTTTTGCGCCGTGTCGGTGCGCGGCCGCACGAAGAACCAGCCGTAAAGCAGACGTGGCACGGCGCGGCGGCTCGATTTCACGCGGATGCTGTCATAGAGGCGTTGGTTGCGCTGTTCGCTGATTTTCGACAGGCTGTCGCGTGGGATGCGGTCGGGGTGGTACGTGCCGGGCCATGCGGCTGTCGCCCGGGTGAGGGGCAGCACTGCCGCAAGCACGAACAACAAGATGCACAGCCGGCCGGACATGGGTCGAAAAATGGTATAATATTCCGCGAATATAACGATTTTTTCCTTGAAAATCGTATGCCAAGCCGCGCCGGACGGGGTTTCAAAGGCTGCCGAAGAGTTGATAGCGGGCATACCGGCGGTACCAAGAAGAGCCCGACGTAACAAAAAAAGCCGCGCAAAAGCGCGGCAAATATGGACCAGAGTTCCCGACCAAGGAATTTCCTAAGACAGGGGCCTGCGGCTCAGCGGCGGCTTTCCTTGGCCTCGATACACTCGGTGGCGTGGGGAACTTTCATCAGCCGTTCCTTGGGAATCAGTTTCCCGGTGGTCTTGCAGATGCCGTAGGTCTTGTTCTCGATGCGGACCAAGGCCATTTCGAGGTTGCGGATGAACTTCATCTGGTGGGTGGCCAGCCGTCCGTTCTCCTCCTTGGAGAGGGTGGCGGCGCCTTCTTCGAGCACCTTGTAGGTGGGCGAAGTGTCTTCCGTGTCGTTGTCGGCCGTGTGGGTGATGGTGGCGCGCAGAAGCTCGTAGTCGGCCCGTGCGTTTTCCAACTTCTTGAGGATTACCTGTTTGAACTCCTCCAATTCGGCGTCGCTGTATCTGCTTCTTTCGTCTGCCATGGCTTTTCGCGTTAGGTTTAGTGTAAAATTAAGCATTATATTCCGATAATGCAAGCATTTCGCACCGAAACTGCATCCGCCTACACTCGGGTCACGGCGATGCGCAGGGGCTGTTCGTCGATTTCGGCATCGGCGACAACGGCTCCTGCGGGTTCGGCGGCGGTGCGGACCTCCACGGCCAGCGTCTGCGAGGCGATGTAACCCGCGTGCCGGGCCACGGCGTCGGCCACCAACTCGCAGTCGGCGATTTCGACCCGGATGCGGTCGGTGACCTCGAATCCCGAATCCTTGCGGATATTCTGGATGCGGTTTATCAACTCGCGTGCCACGCCCTCGGCGCGCAGGTCGTCGGTGAGCGTGATGTCGAGCGCCACGGTCAGCTTGCCTTCGGACGCTACGAGCCACCCGGGCATGTCCTCCGACGAAATCTCGAAGTCGGCCGCGGTGACGCTGATGCGTTCGCCGCCCATGTCGAGCACCGTTTCGGGCGAGGTCTCGATGGCGGCGATCTGTTCCTGCGTGAATTCCGCGGTCATGGCGGCAATCTGTTTCATGTACTTGCCGTAGCGGGGCCCGAGGGTCTTGAAATTGGGTTTGATACGCTTGGTGATGACGCCGGCGGTGTTTTGGATAAGTTCGATTTCCTTGACGTTGACTTCGCCCATGACCAGTTCGCGGACCGCTTCGATATGGGCGGCCATGGCGGGGTCGAGGACGGGAACGACGATTTTTTGCAGCGGCTGGCGCACCTTGATGGAGACCTTGCGGCGCAGTGCCAGGACCATCGACGAGAGTTGCTGGGCCAGTGCCATCATCTCCTCCAGCCCGGTGTCGATGTCGGCGGGGCTGGCTTTGGGGAATGCCGCGAGGTGGACCGATTCGTCGCTGTGGCGGCCGCTGACGGCGTTCAGGTCGCAGAAAATCCGGTCGGCGATGAACGGTGCGAACGGTGCGGCGAGCAAGGCCACGGTTTCCAGGCAGGTGTAGAGCGTCTGGTAGGCGGCCAGTTTGTTGGCGGTCATTTCACCGCCCCAGAAACGTTTGCGGTTCAGCCGCACGTACCAGTTGGAGAGGTTCTCGCAGACGAACTCCTGGATGGCGCGTGCTGCCGGCGTCGGGTCGTAGTCCTCCAGGCAGCGGGTGACGTCGGCGACAAGCGTGTTCAGGAGCGAAATGATCCAGCGGTCGATTTCGGGCCGTTTCTCGACGGGTATCGTCTCTTCGCGGCCGGTGAAGCCGTCAACGTTGGCATAGAGGGCGAAGAACGAATAGGTGTTGTAGAGCGTGCCGAAGAACTTGCGGCGCACTTCGTCCACCCCCTCGCGGTCGAACTTGAGGTTGTCCCACGGCTGCGAGTTGGAAATCATGTACCAGCGCGTGGCGTCGGCGCCGTAGGTGTCGAGAATCTCGAATGGGTCGACGGCGTTGCCCAGTCGCTTGGACATCTTGTTGCCGTTCTTGTCGAGTACCAGCCCGTTGGAGATGATGTTCTTGAACGCAACCGAATCGAAGAGCATCGAAGCGATGGCGTGCAGCGTGAAGAACCAGCCGCGCGTCTGGTCGACTCCCTCGGCGATGAAGTCGGCGGGGTAGACCTGGCCGAATTCTTCCTTGTGCTCGAACGGGTAGTGGACCTGCGCATAGGGCATCGCGCCCGAATCGAACCACACGTCGATGAGGTCGGGTTCGCGGTACATGGGCCGTCCGTCGGGCGCGACAAGTACGATTTGGTCGACGTAGGGACGGTGGAGGTCGATGTTGGCCGTCGAATAGTTCTCGGCCGACATGTCGCCGACCTTGAAATTCTTGTAGGGGTTTTCCTGCATCAGCCCTGCGGCGATGGACTTGTCGATTTCGGCCATCAGTTCGGCGACCGAACCGATGCACTTCAGTTCGGCGTGGTCCTCCGTGGCCCATACGGGCAGCGGCGTGCCCCAGAAGCGCGAGCGCGACAGGTTCCAGTCGACCAGCCCTTCGAGCCACTTGCCGAAACGCCCCGACCCGGTGGATTCGGGACGCCAGCGGATGGTCTTGTTCAGTTCGATCATCCGGTCGCGCAGGGCCGTGGTGCGGATGAACCACGAGTCGAGCGGGTAGTAAAGCACGGGTTTGTCGGTACGCCAGCAGTGGGGGTAGGAGTGGGTGTGCTTCTCGATTTTGAAGACCTTGTTTTCGGCCTTGAGCATGACGGAAAGGTCGATGTCGAGGGTCGAATCGGCGTCGGTGAGTTTGTCGTCGTAAGCGTTCTTGACATAGCGGCCGGCATATTCGGTGTAGTGCTTCCGGTCGACGTGCGTGCGGACGAATTCGGGGTCGAGGTCTTCGAGGAGGAAGAAGCGGCCCTGCCTGTCGACCATCGGCTGGTTCTTGCCGGCCTTGTCGACCATGAACAGCGGCGGAATGTCAGCGGCGCGGGCCACGCGTGCGTCGTCGGCACCGAACGTGGGGGCGATGTGTACGATGCCCGTACCGTCGGAGGTGGTGACGTAGTCGCCCGCGATGACGCGGAACGCATCGCCGTCGGGGCGGACCCATGGAATCAGCTGTTCGTAGCGGATGCCGACGAGTTCGTCGCCGCGCCAGCTCTGTCCGGTGACTTCGTAGGTGCCTTCCATCTTCTTGGTGAAGTAGGCGGGAACGAGGTCGCGGGCGAGAATGACGGCTTGCTGCGTCTCGGTATAGGGGTTGGTGCACAGCACCTTGACGTATTCGACCGACGGACCGACGGCAAGCGCGGTGTTGGAGGGCAGGGTCCACGGAGTGGTGGTCCAGGCCAGGAAGTAGAGCGGGCAGTCGTCGTTGCCGAAGAGTTTTTCGCTCAGTTTGTCGCGGACGACGGCGAACTGGGCCGTGCAGGTCGTGTCCTTGACGTCGCGGTAGCACCCGGGCTGGTTCAGTTCGTGGGTCGAAAGCCCGGTGCCTGCTGCGGGCGAATAGGGCTGAATGGTGTAGCCCTTGTAAAGCAGCCCTTTGTCGAACAGCTGTTTGAGAAGCCACCAAAGGGTTTCGATGTACTTGTTGTCGTAGGTGATGTAGGGGTGGTCCATGTTGACCCAGTAGCCCATCTTGCGGGTGAGGTTCTCCCACACGCCCGTGAACTCCATGACGGCTTCGCGGCAAGTGCGGTTGTATTCCTCGATGGAAATCTTGCGCCCGATGTCTTCCTTGGTGATGCCTAATTTCTTTTCGACGCCCAGTTCGACGGGAAGTCCGTGGGTGTCCCACCCGGCCTTGCGGTGGACGAGGTAGCCCTGCTGCGTCTTGTAGCGGCAGAATACGTCCTTGATCGTGCGGGCCATGACGTGGTGGATGCCCGGCAGGCCGTTGGCCGACGGGGGACCTTCGTAGAAGACGAACGTAGGATGTCCCTCGCGCGTGGAGATGCTTTTGTGGAATGTGTCGCGGGCGTCCCATTCGCCCAGGACCTCGGCGGCCAGCCCTGCCAGGTCGAGACCCTTGTACTCCTTGAACTTCATATCGCGTGTTGCTGTTTTGCTCGAAAATGCAAAGATAGGAAAAGGAATTCAGAATTCACAATGCACAATTCACAATTTCTTGTCGGAGCGGGCGATAGATTCGCGTTCTTTTCGGATGACAAACGTTTCGCAAGCATCGCAAAAGTCGGTACAAAAAAAGGAGAGCATGACCCTCCTTGAATAATTGTGAATTCTGAATTGTGCATTGTGAATTTACTCGAACGACTGCATTTCGATAAGTTTCGCGTAGATGCCGCCCTTGGCCATCAGTTCGGCATGGGTGCCTTGTTCGGCGACACGCCCGTGGTCGATGACAACGATGCGGTCGGCGTTGTGAATGGTCGAAAGCCGATGGGCGATGACGATGGAGGTGCGCCCGACGAGCAGTTTGTTGAGGGCTTCCTGCACGAGCTTTTCGCTCTCGGTGTCGAGGGCCGAAGTCGCTTCGTCGAGGATGAGGATGTCGGGGTTTTTCAGCACGGCGCGGGCAATGGAGAGCCGTTGGCGCTGTCCGCCGGAGAGTTTGGCGCCGCGGTCGCCGATGTTGGTCGCGTAGCCCTCGGGGGCTTCGAGGATGAAGTCGTCGGCGTTGGCGATGCGGGCCGCTTCGACGATTTCTTCGTGCGTGGCGCCGGGGCGTCCCATGGCGATGTTGCCCTCGATGGTGTCGTTGAACAGGACCGTGTCCTGCGAAACGACGCTCATGTGGGCCCGGAGGCTCTCCTGCGAGTAGTCGCGCAGCGATACGCCGTCGATCAGCACGTCGCCTGCCGTGGGGTCGTAGAAGCGGGGAATCAGTTCGCTGAGGGTCGATTTGCCGCCGCCCGAGGGACCCACCAGCGCGACGGTCTCGCCGCGCCGGATCTCGAACGACACGCCGTCGATGACCTCGCGGCTGCCGTCGTAGGAGAAATGGGTGTCGCGGAATTCGATTTTCTCTTTCAGACCGCTGAGCGTGAGGGCTTCGGGCTTGTCTTCGATTTCGCTGCGGGTGTCGATGATGGAGAAGATGCGTTCGCCTGCGGCGATACCCTGGTTGATGTTGGCGAACTGGTCGATGAAGGTGCGGACCGGACGCGTAATCTGCGAGAACATGGCGATGAAGGCGATGAATCCGCCGGGGTTGAGCGAGCCCCGCACGACGAGTGCGCCGCCGAACACAAGCATGATGCCGACGGCCGTGATGCCGAGAAATTCGCTCATAGGCGAAGCCAGTTGCTGGCGCCGCGCCATCGACAGCGTGATGCGCGAGAGGTCGGCATTGAGTTCGTAGAACTTGCGTTTGACGTAGCCGGTGGCGTTGTAGCTCTTGATGACCTTGATGCCTGCGAGCGATTCGTCGAGGGCCGAGACCAGTTCGCCCATGCGTTGTTGGTTCGTGAGCGCGGGGTGGCGCAGCCGCTTGACGATGCTGCCTATCAGCAGGGCGACGATGGGGAGGTAGAAAAGCGAAAAAAGCGACAGCTCCCACGAAATGCCGACCATCATGATGAGGTAGAAGATGATAAGGAACGGTTCGCGGAACGCCACCTGCAAGGTGTTGGTTATGCAGAACTGCACGACGTTGACGTCGGAGGTGATTTTGGAAATGATGTCGCCCTTGCGCTGGTCGCTGAAGTAGGCGGCGTGCATGTCGACCACGCGCGTGAACATCTCGTTGCGGATGCGTTGGAGGGTCGTGGTGCGGAGTTTCTCGACGGTCCATGCGCCCAGGTAGCGGAACAGGTTGCTCAGCAGGCTCGACACAATGGCGATGGCGGCCAGCAGAATCAGCACGTTCTCGATGCGGTATTCGTTGAAAATGTGTGAATAGCCGTAGTTGAACAGGGTTTCGAGGTAGGCCGCGTCGAAGGTCAGGGGCGGCAGCTTCTCCACGGTCCGGAACGTGAAGTCGGGCCGGAACATGGTGTTGAGGATGGGTATGATGAGCAGGAACGTGCAGGAATTGAACAGCGCGTAAAGCAGCGAGTAGAAGAAGTAGGGGACGGCATAGCGCCCGATGGGCCGGGCGAAACCCAGGAGCCGGAGGTATGTTTTGAACATGCAGACGAATGTTTAAGCCGACGCGAAGGTACGAAAAGCCAAGCGCAAAAGCAAATGCCGCGTTCGGGCCGCAATGGAGGGTCCGGCGCCGGGTACGGAATCCGTGGAATTATCGCTTCGGTTTGTTATTCGGGCTGATAGCCCGCGTCGTCGGGCAGATCGGTGCCGTTGGCGGCGGCGACGGCCAGCATGTCGCAGCGGTTGTTCTCGGCCGTCTCGGCGTGGCCCTTGACCCAGACGAAACGGACGCGGTGGCGGCGGAAGACGCGCAGGAACCGCATCCAGAGGTCGGGGTTCTTCTTGTTGGCGAACCCTTTCTTCTCCCACCCGAAGACCCAGCCTTTCGCGACGGCGTCGACCACATAGCGCGAGTCGGAGAAGACGGTGACTTCGGACCCCGGGAATTTGAGGGCCTCGAGGGCGACGCACACGGCCAGCAGTTCCATGCGGTTGTTGGTCGTGAGCCGGAACCCCTGCGACATCTCCTTGCGGTGGGGCCCCGAAATCATGACGACGCCATAGCCTCCCGGCCCGGGATTGCCGAGCGACGAGCCGTCGGTATATATTGTAATTGTCGGCACAATTCCAATCAATGAAAAATTAAGAATGAAGAATTAAAAATCGTTTCTTCGATGCGTTTGTTTCCTTTACTCGCTGCATGGGCGGAGCTTGCAGGCAGTCTCTGCTTTCGCTTAATCGCAAAATTCTTAATTTTTCATTTTTAATTCTTAATTGCCCAAGGCTTTCAGTTGTTCCTTGATAGCCGCGATCTTCGCTTCGGCGTCGGCCTGCTTGGCGCGTTCGTTGGCAACGACCTTTTCGGGCGCGGAGCTGACGAACCGTTCGTTGGAGAGCTTTTTCATCACCGACGCAAGGAATCCTTCGTAGTAGGCCAGGTCGTCGGTGAGTTTCTTGCGTTCGGCGTCGGTGTCGATCATTCCGGCCAGCGGTACGAAGTACTGCGTCGTCTTGACGATGAACGCCGCCGCGGCCGGGTCTTTCCCGGCAACGGTTTCGATGGCCGAAAGGTTGGCCATCTTCATCAGCACGGGGGCATATTCGGCCGGGTAGTTGTCGTCGGCGATGACTTGCAGCGTCAGTTGTTCTTTCTGCGGCAGGTTCTTCTGATTGCGGATGTTGCGCACGGCCGAGACGATTTCGCGGACCAGCTCGAAGCGGGCCAGCAGGGCGCTGTCGGCGGCTTCGGCTTCGGGCATCGGAGCCACGCAGATGGATTCGCCCTCGGCACGGGGCGCGAGGTCCTGCCATATCTCCTCCGTGATGAACGGCATGTAGGGGTGGAGCATCCGCATCAGGGCGTCGAAGAACCCGCGCGTCTCGTCCAGCGTGCGGCGGTCGACGGGCTGTCCGAACGCGGGCTTGACCATTTCGAGGTACTGGGCGCTGAAGTCGTCCCAGAAAAGGCGGTAAACCGTGGTGCAGGCTTCCGAAATGCGGTACGAGCGGAAGTCGTCGGCCACTTCGCGGAGCGTGCGGCCGAGCACCTGCCGGAACCATTGGGCGGCAAGGCGGTTGTTCTCGCTCTGCGGGGCAGTTTCGTCGGCCGTCCAGCCGTTGACCAGGCGGTAGGCGTTCCATATCTTGTTGCCGAAGTTGCGGCCCTGTTCGCAGAGCGCTTCGTCGAACATCACGTCGTTGCCCGCCGACGAGGACATCAGCATCGCCAGCCGCACGCCGTCGGCGCCGTATTTGTCGATCAGGTCGAGCGGGTCGGGCGAGTTGCCCAGCTGTTTGGACATCTTGCGGCCGATTTTGTCGCGCACGATGCCCGTGAAGTAGACGTTGGCGAACGGTTTGTCGCCGCGGTATTCGTAGCCCGCCATAATCATGCGGGCCACCCAGAAGAAGATGATGTCGGGGCCCGTCACCAGATCGTCGGTGGGGTAGTAGTAGCGGATTTCGTCGTTGTCGGGGTTGCGGATGCCGTCGAACACCGAGATCGGCCACAGCCACGACGAGAACCACGTGTCCAGCACGTCGTCGTCCTGCCGCAGGTCGCTGAGTTGCAGCGACGCGTCGCCCGACTTGGCGCGCGCCTTTTCGAGCGCTTCTTCGGGCGTGAGCGCCACGACGAAACCGCCCTTGGGCAGGTAGTAGGCCGGGATGCGCTGGCCCCACCACAGCTGGCGCGAGATGCACCAGTCCTTGATGTTCTCCATCCAGTGGCGGTAGGTGTTCTTGTATTTCTCGGGCACGAAGCGGATCGTGTCCTCCATGACGGCCCGCGTGGCGGGCTCGGCGAGCTCCTGCATCGAGAGGAACCACTGCATCGAGAGCTTGGGCTCGATCGCCACGCCCGTGCGCTCGGAGTAGCCCACGTTGTTGGTGTACTCCTCGGTCTTCTCCAGAAGGCCGGCGGCCGCCAGGTCGCCCTCGATGCGGCGGCGCACGTCGAAGCGGTCCTCGCCCACGTACATGCCCACCTTGTCGTTGATCGTGCCGTCGTCGTTGAAGATGTCGATGGTCTCCAGGCCGTACTTTTCGCCCAGCATGTAGTCGTTCACGTCGTGGGCCGGGGTCACCTTCAGGGCGCCCGTGCCGAACTCGATGTCGACGTAGGTGTCGCGGATGACCGGGATCGAGCGGCCCACGAGCGGCACGATGACGCGCGCGTCGGCCGGCAGATCGGCGTAGCGCGGGTCCTCGGGGTTGACGCAGAGCGCCGTGTCGCCCAGGATCGTCTCGGGGCGCGTCGTGGCCACGATGATGTGCTTCTCGGTGCCCTCGACCTTGTAGCGCAGGTAGTAGAGCTTGCCGTGCGACTCCTTGAAGATCACCTCCTCGTCCGAGAGGGCGGTCTGAGCCGCGGGGTCCCAGTTGACCATCCTCACGCCGCGGTAGATCTTGCCCTTGTCGTAGAGGTCGCAGAAGACGCGCAGCACGCTCTCGGTGCGCGCCTCGTCCATGGTGAAGCAGGTGCGCTCCCAGTCGCACGAGGCGCCCAGCTTGCGCAGCTGGCGGAGGATCACGCCGCCGTACTGCTCCTTCCACTCCCAGGCGTAGCGGAGGAACTCCTCGCGCGTGAGCTGCGACTTCTCGATGCCCCGCTCGCGGAGCATGGCCACCACCTTGGCCTCCGTGGCGATCGACGCGTGGTCCATGCCCGGCACCCAGCAGGCGTTGCGGCCCGACATGCGGGCGCGGCGCACCAGCACGTCCTGCAGCGTGTTGTTGAGCATGTGGCCCATGTGGAGCATGCCCGTGACGTTGGGCGGGGGGATGACAATCGTATAGGGTTCGCGGGCATCGGGCTCCGAGTGGAATAGCCGGCGGGCGGTCCAGTAGTCGTACCATTTGGCCTCGATTTGCTGCGGGGCGTATTTGTCTGCGATTTGCATGATGCGGATATTTGACAGTGTTATCGGGAAGCGCAAAGTTATTAAGAATCCGTTAAAATGAAATAAATATTCGTAAAAAATCGTTACCTTTGCACCGATATACACATACGAAACAACGGAATCATGGACGAAAAAGATAAGAACCTGACGGGCGAGGCGGACGATGCCGGCCTCTTTCCCGAAATTTTCGACGGCAAGCACAAGGTCATCCCCATTGTGACAGGCGGCGACGAGCCGCAGGAGGAAACCGAAGTTCCGGAGGTCATTCCGATTCTGACGCTGCGTTCGTCGGTGCTCTTTCCGGGGGCCATCACGCCCATTACGGTGGGCCGCGACAAGAGCATATCGCTCGTGCGGGCGGTCAACGCCGAGGGCGGTATCCTGGGCGCCGTGCTTCAGCGCGAGAGCGAGGTGGAGGACCCTTCGCCCTCGGACATGTACAAGGTCGGTACGGCGGCGCGCATCATCAAGATACTCGAGATGCCCAACGGCAATCTGACCGTGATACTGAACGGGTTGGAGAAGATCGAAATCTGCGAGTACGTGGCCACCGAGCCTTATTTCAAGGCCCGGGTGACGGCCCTGCGCGACACTCCGCCCGACATGACGACCATCGAGTTCGAGGCGTTGGTCGATTCGATTCGCGACGTGGCGCTCAACATCATCAATGTCTCGCCGACGATGCCCAAGGAGGCGGCGTTCGCCATCAAGAACATCGACTCGCGCCGCGGCATCATCAACTTCATCTGCTCCAACATGGAGCTCACCGACGAAGACCGCCAGTCGTTGCTCGAAGCTCCCGGCCTGTTGGCCCGGGCCCGCAAGCTGCTCGAAATCCTCATCCGCGAGCAGCAGCTCGTCGACCTGAAGAACCAGATTCAGGAGCGTGTGAAGCAGGAGATCGACAAGCAGCAGCGCGACTATTATCTCCAGCAGCAGATGCGCACCATCCAGGACGAGCTGGGCGACGGTTCGGACGCCGATGTGGACAAGATGCGCGAAACGGCCAAGAAGAAGAACTGGCCCCGCGAAGTGGCCGAGACCTTCGAGAAGGAGTTGCAGAAAATCGAGCGGTTGAGCCCCTCGGTCGCCGAATACTCGGTCCAGATGAATTATCTGCAGCTGTTGCTGGAGTTGCCGTGGAACACCCTCACCTCCGACAACCTCGACATGCGGTGCGCCCGCGAGCAGCTCGACCACGACCATTTCGGGCTCGACGAAGTCAAGGAGCGCATCCTGGAACACCTGGCTGTCATCAAACTCAAGGGCGACCTCAAGTCGCCGATACTCTGTCTGTACGGCCCTCCGGGTGTGGGCAAGACCTCGTTGGGCAAGTCGGTGGCCGCCGCCTTGGACCGCAAGTTCGGCCGCATTTCGCTGGGAGGTCTGCACGACGAGTCGGAAATCCGCGGACACCGCCGCACCTACATCGGCGCGATGCCGGGCCGGATTATCCAGACCATCCGTCGTTGCGGTTCGTCGAATCCCGTCATTATCCTCGACGAGGTCGACAAGGTGACGGCCTCGAACCACGGCGACCCGTCGAGCGCCTTGCTGGAAGTGCTCGACCCCGAGCAGAACACCACGTTCCATGACAACTACCTCGACATGGAGTACGACCTCTCGAAAGTGTTGTTCATCGCCACGGCCAACAACATCGCCAACATCGCCCCGGCGCTGCGCGACCGCATGGAGATGATCAACATCCCGGGCTATCTGCCCGAGGAGAAGGTCCGCATCGCGCTCGAACACCTGCTGCCCAAGCAGTGCGAAGCGCACGGAATCCGCGAGCAGGAGTTGATACTGAGCCCCGAGCTGGTGGAGAAAATCATCACGGGCTACACGCGCGAAGCGGGCGTCCGCACGCTCGACAAACAGCTGGCCAAGATTGCCCGTGCGCGGGCCAAGCAGATTGCTTTCGAGGAGGCGTTCGCACCTCAGCTCACGGAAGCCGATGTCGAGAAGATGCTGGGCATCCCGAAGTTCCTGCGCGAGGAGTACGACGTCAGCGGGCTGACAGGCGTGGTGACAGGACTGGCGTGGACCGAAGTGGGCGGCGACATCCTCTATATCGAGTCGTGCCTGACGCCCGGCAAGGGCAAGGTGAGCCTGACGGGCAACCTGGGCGACGTGATGAAGGAATCGGCGACCATCGCCCACGAGTGGGTCATGGCCCATTATAAGGAGCTGGGCATCGACCCGGCCGTCTTCGAGAAGAACGACATCAACATCCACGTGCCCGAGGGTGCCATCCCCAAGGACGGACCTTCGGCGGGTATCACGATGGTCACCTCCATCGTCTCGACCTACACGGGCCGCAAGGTCCGCGAGCGGGTGGCGATGACGGGCGAGACGACGCTCCGCGGTCGGGTAATGCCCGTGGGCGGTATCAAGGAGAAGATTCTGGCCGCCAAGCGCGCCGGTATCGAAACGCTGATTCTCTCGGAGGAAAACCGCAAGGAAATCGCCGACATCAAGCCCGAGTACATCGAGGGGCTGACGTTCCACTATATCCGCAGCAACGACGAGGTGCTGGACCTGGCGCTGGAACCAAGGTGAAAGGTGAAAGGTGAAAAGTGAAAGGTGAAAGGTGAAAAGTGAAAGGCATTCGCCGGAGCCATGGAAAAGCCGCAATTCTGAATCGTGAATTCTGAATTATGAATTTTTTAGCAGTCATTCCTGCGCGTTATGCTTCGACGCGCTTCCCGGGCAAACCGCTGGCCCTGCTGGGCGGTAAGCCCGTCGTTCAGCGCGTGTACGAGCAGGTCGCCGGAGTGTTGGACGACGCTGTGGTCGCTACGGACGACGAGCGTATCCGCGATGCCGTGCTGGCGTTCGGCGGCAAGGTCGAAATGACCTCGCCCGACCACCGGAGCGGCACGGACCGTTGCCGGGAAGCCTACGAGAAGGTTTGTGCGCGCGAAGGTCGGGAATACGACGTGGTGGTGAACGTGCAGGGCGACGAGCCTTTCATCCACCCGGCGCAGATCGAGACCGTGAAACGCTGTTTCGACGACCCGGCGACCGACATCGCGACGCTGGTGAAACCTTTTGTGCCGGCCGACGGACTGGCTGCGCTGGAGAATCCCAATTCGCCCAAGGTCGTGGTCGACACGCAGATGCGGGCGCTCTACTTTTCGCGTTCGGTGATTCCCTACCTGCGGGGCGTGCCGCGCGAAGAATGGCTCTCGCGCCATACCTATTATAAACACATCGGTCTCTATGCTTTTCGGACCGAAGTGCTGCGGGCCGTGACAGCGTTGCCGCAGTCGCCGCTCGAACAGGCCGAATCGCTCGAACAGCTTCGCTGGCTCGAAAACGGTTATCGGATCGGCGTGGGGATTTCCGAGTTGGAAACCATCGGCATCGACACCCCCGAGGACCTCGCGCGGGCCGAAAGATGGTTAATGAAAAATGAAGAATGAAAAATTAAAAATCGTTTTTTTGCGGGATTCGTTTCTGCGATCCGGTCGGTTCCTTATTTGAAAGAGCGTCATTCTGAGCGTAGCGAAGAATCTGTCAGAGAGCGATTTTTAATTCTTAATTTTTAATTCTCGATTTTATGAAGTTCATCGCTGGTCCCTGCGTCATCGAATCGGTCGAGTTGCTCGACGCCGTGGCCGAACGCCTGGCGGCCATCAACCGCCGGTTGGGTACGGAGATTATCTTCAAGGCTTCGTTCGACAAGGCCAACCGCACGTCGCTGGGGTCGTTCCGCGGACCGGGTATCGACAGGGGGTTGCAAATGCTCGCCGACGTGCGGTCGAAGTGGGGGTTGAACCTGCTGACCGACATCCACGAAGCGTGGCAGGCCGCGCCTGCGGGCCAAGTGGTCGACGTGCTGCAAATTCCGGCGTTCCTGTGCCGTCAGACCGATTTGTTGGTCGCCGCGGCGAAGACGGGCAAGACGGTGAATATCAAGAAAGCGCAGTTCCTGTCGGGCGCCGACATGCGCTATCCCTACGACAAGGCGCGCGAATCGGGCGCACCGGAAATCTGGCTTACCGAGCGTGGCAACAGCTTCGGTTACAATAATTTGGTGGTCGACTTCCGGAACATCCCCGACATGTTGCAAATCGCCCCGACGGTCATCATGGACTGCACCCACTCGGTCCAGCGCCCCGGGGCAGCCAACGGCACGACGGGCGGCAACCGCGAGTTCGTGCCTGCGATGGCCCGTGCCGCCAAGGCGTTCGGTGCGAACGGTTACTTCTTCGAGGTGCATCCCGACCCCGACCATGCCAAGAGCGACGGCCCCAACATGCTGCGGCTCGACGACCTGGAATCCCTGATAGAAAGCCTGCTGTAAATTTTAGGAGTTATGAGCGAATCCCAAAAAACGCAAATCCTGGAAGCCGCCCGCAAGGCGATTCACACCGAAATGCTGGCCCTGGGCCGCATGGAGGAGACTTTGGGCGACGAATTCGCGCGCGCCGTGGAGACGGTGCTGGCCTGCCGCGGCAAGTGCATCGTCACGGGCATGGGCAAATCGGGGTTGGTGGGCCGCAAAATCGCGGCGACGCTGGCTTCGACCGGAACCCCGAGTTTCTTTCTGCATCCGGGCGAAGCGTTCCACGGCGACTTGGGGATGATTTCGCCCGACGACGTGGTGGTGGCGCTCTCCTATTCGGGCGAGACGGACGAGATACTCAAAATCGTGCCGTTCATCCACGCCAACGGCAACAAGCTGATTTCGATGACGGGCAATCCCGAATCGGCGCTGGCCAAAAATTCGGACGTGCATCTGGACGTCGGCGTGAAAGAGGAGGCCTGCATCCTGCACCTGGCGCCCACGACTTCGACCACGGCGCAGATTGCCATGGGCGATGCGTTGGCCGTGTCGCTGATGCGCATGCGCGGTTTCACGAGCGTGGACTTCGCGCGCCTGCACCCGGGCGGCAGCCTGGGCCGGCGGCTGCTCATGACCGTGGGTAACGTGATGCGTTCGCACGACCTGCCGGTGGTGGCGCCCGACTGCCCGGCGGTCGAGATGATACACGCCATCTCGAAAGGCGGCCTGGGGCTGATCGTGGTGTGCGACGGCGACCGCATCGAAGGAATCGTCACCGACGGCGACGTGCGCCGCGCCATGGAGCGCCGCCGTGCCGACTTCTTCGGAATCGTGGCGGCCGACATCGCGACGCCGAACCCCAAGACCATTGCCGCGTCCGAGAAGCTCATCGAAGCCGAGAAGATGATGACCGGCAACAAGGTGACTTCGTTGCTGGTGACCGACGACGCCGGAAAGTTGCAGGGCGTGATTCAGATTTACGACATCAAGTTATAGATAAAAGGCAGCTTCGGTCCGGAGTGGCGGTGGATTACGGTTCCCGCCAGTGCGGCCGCAGATTCAGCAATCCGCCGGCGCAGTGGCGCTTCGGAATTTCCACCGGAGTGCTAAAACGTTTTAGCAACATGCTGAAACGTTTTAACTGCCGTCGGCTGTGTACCCCAGTCTGACAGAAAACAAACTTTAGTGAATAATGAATAGTTAATGGGGAATAGTTATCCGAGATTCGGAAAACCAATTATTCACTGTTCATTATCAATTATTCATTGAGTATTTTTTTTCTGCCATTCATTCCAGCGATTGCTCATTATGGCTGTTGCTACGGGTCTCCGCCACCCCTCGTCGGGAGCCTTGACTAACGTCGGCACGTGGGGCGCCTACTACGGTTCGTCGTCTTTCGCTGCCGGCAATCCGAACGCCAGCCACTTGGCATTCGGTTCGGGCGAGGTGAACCCCTTGAACAGCGCGAACCGGGCGAACGCCCTCTCCGTGCGCTGCGTCCAGCATCTGCGGCTGCTTTTTATCTTTTTGAGGGCGGGTTCTCCGGGTAGGAACGGCAGAAACGTTTTCCCGAAGGTCGCCGGGTCGCAAATTGTGGGGAAATATTTGGCCGGAAAGAGAAATTGACCTATTTTTGTGAAATTCGGAATACGTGCGTTCCGGGGTGCGGATGCGCCGCCGGGACGCTGCGGTACGACACGAGAAAAATCATTCGGACGATGAACCATAAGTTTCTGATTGTTCTGGCGGCGCTGGTGGCCCTGTGCGGACCCGTGCAGGCGCAGATGACCGACGAGCAGATCATCGAGTATGTGCAGCAGGGTGTCTCCTCGGGCAAGAACCAGCAGCAGCTGGGCCGGGAGCTGCTGTTGCGCGGAGCTACGCAGCAGCAGCTTCTGCGGCTCAAAACGCAGTACGAACAAGGCGAACTGGACATGTCGGCCACGGGAGCCAAAGGTTCGCAGTCGGCCAAGGGACGGTCGGCTTACAGCACTTCGTCGCGCAGCGACGTCTTCCGCGACGTATCGGACGGCGAGGGAACCGCGGCCACGGGCCGGGGAACCGACAGCCAGCCGAACGGCGTGACGGGCGATGCGGCCGCGGTGGCGGGGCAGATGCCCATGCAGAACGGCATGGCCGCTCCCACGATGAACGGCCCCTATGGGCAGATGAATCCCGGTTATTACGGTGAAATCCGCGATACCGTGGGCCGCCGCCGGGTTTTCGGCCGGAGCGTGTTCACGGGCCGGACCCTCACTTTCGAGCCCAACGGCAACATGGCTACGCCGAAAGACTATCGCCTGGGCCCGGGCGACGAAGTGATCGTCGAGGTATGGGGTGCCAACGAAGACACGGTGAACGCCTTGATTTCGCCCGAGGGGAGCATCATGGTGGAGGAGATAGGTCCGGTCTATCTGAACGGACTGACCGTCGCCGAAGCCGAGCGCCGCATCCGCGGAGCCATCGCCCGCAAGTATGCGGGGATTTCGGGCGAGGAGCCCGCTTCACAGGTGCGTGTGACGCTGGGCCAGATACGCACGATACTTATCAATGTCATGGGCGAAGTGGAGGTGCCGGGTACCTATCGGCTCTCGTCGTTCGCGTCGCTGTTCCATGCCCTCTACCGGGCGGGCGGCGTGACCGACATCGGTACGCTCCGCAACGTCGAAATCTTGCGCGGCGGCCGCCGCCACGCGGTGTTGGACCTCTACGACTATCTGTTCTCGGGCCGGTCGGACAAGGATTTGCGGCTGGAGGAGGGCGATGTCATCTTGGTGCATCCCTACCGGACGATGGTCGAGGTGAAGGGTTCGTTCAAACGCCCGATGCTCTACGAGCTCAGGGAGGGCGAGACGATGCAGCAGCTGCTCGGCTATGCGGGCGGATTTGCGGGCGACGCCTACGACCGCGAAGTGCGGGTGACGCGCCGTTCGGGCCGCGAACACGAATTTTTCAGCGTTCCGGCCGCCAAGTTCGATACGTTCGTGCTTAAAGACGGCGACGTGATCGAAGCCGACCCGGTGCTGGACCGATTCGCCAACCGGGTGGAAGTGCGCGGTGCGGTCTATCGCCCCGGGATGTACGAACTGAGCGACGACATGAATACCGTGGGGCAGTTAGTGGCCCGCGCCGAGGGGCTCAAGGACGATGCGTTCCTGGCCCGGGCGCTCCTCTACCGCGAATGCGACGACCTGCTGCTGCGGATGGTCTCGGTCGACCTGGCGGGCATCGTGGCGGGCACTTCGCCCGACGTGGTGTTGCAGCGCAACGACGTGCTGGTCATCCCGAGCCGTCATGACCTGACGGAGATGGGCGACTTCACCATCAACGGACAGGTGGCCCGGCCGGGCACCTATCCCTATGTCGAGAACATGACGCTCGAAGACCTCATTCTGCAAGCGGGCGGCCTGCTTGACGGAGCTTCGGTGGTGCGCGTGGAAGTGGCCCGCCGGCTGAAGGACCCCAAGAGCACGACGGCCGACAACCAATTGGGCAAGGTCTACACCTTCTCGCTCAAGGACGGATTCGTGGTCGACGGCGAGGAGCGGTTCGTGCTGGAACCGTTCGACGTGGTGGCCGTGCGCAAGAGCCCGGGCTACCAGGAGCAGCGCATGGTCTCGGTGTCGGGCGAGGTAGTTTTTTCGGGCGGCTATGCTCTGTTGCACAAGAACGAACGCATCTCGGACCTGGTGAACCGGGCCGGGGGCGTGACCCGCGATGCCTATGTGCGTGGCGGCCGACTGATCCGCCGGATGAACAAGGAGGAAAAGGCCGTGCTGGAAGATGTGATCCGCATGGCCCAGCTCGACGGCGGGACCGATTCGGTGTCGGTGGAGAAACTGCGTCAGAACGAAACCTACACGGTGGGTATCGAGTTGGACAAGGCGCTGGCCAATCCGGGTTCGGACTACGACATGGTCCTGCGTGAGGGCGACGAGTTGTTCGTGCCGGAATATGTGAGCACGGTACGCATCATGGGCGAAGTCATGCGCCCCAATACGGTGCTCTACTCGCAGGGCAAGAAATACAAGGACTATATCGACCAGGCGGGCGGCTATGCCAACCGGGCCAAGCGCTGCCGGACCTATATCATTTACATGAACGGCACGATTTCGCGCAAGAAGAACCGCATCGAGCCGGGCTGCGAAATCATCGTGCCCCGCAAGCGCGAGCGCACTCCGCTGGGCGTGACGCAGATAATGGGCCTTGCCACTTCGGCCGCGTCGCTGGGCACGATGGCCGCGACGATAGCCAACCTGGCGAAGTAACTTTGAAGATGAAAAACGACATGCAGGAAACACCCGCACGGCCGGACGACGAGCAGATCGACCTGCTGGCCGTGGCCCGGAAGCTGTGGGCCGAACGCAAACTCATCATGCGCTGGTGCGCCATGGCGGCGCTCGCAGGGCTGGTGATCGGATTCAGCATTCCCAAGGAGTACACTACGGAGACTGTGCTGGCGCCCGAAACCTCGTCGGGCAAAGGGTCGTTGGGCGGGTTGAGTTCGCTGGCGAGCCTGGCGGGAATCAACATGGGCAACATGACCGATGCGGACGCCATCAATCCCGACGTATACCCCGAAATCGTGGAATCGCTGCCGTTCGTGACGGAACTTTTCCCGGTGGTGGTGGAGACCAGGAACGGCAAGCTGCGGACCGACCTCTACGACTATCTGCTCGACCACCAGCGTGCGCCGTGGTGGAGCGCGGTGCTTTCGGCTCCGTTCAAGGCGCTGGGCTGGGTGGCTGAGCGGCTGCGCGGCGATGCGGAAACGGAGGGTCCGGTGGACCCGTTCCGGCTGACGCCCGACCAAAGCAGGGTGGCGGAGAATCTCGCGAAGCGCGTGGTCGTGGTCATCGACAAGAAAACGTCGCTGGTGACCCTCTCGGTGACGATGCAGGACCCGCTGATTTCGGCGACGCTGGCCGATACGGTGATGCGCAACTTGCAGAACTACGTGACCGACTACCGCACGAACAAGGCGCGGCTCGACCTGGCGTTCACGCAGCAACTTTTCGACGAAGCACAGCAGAAGTACTACCACGCCCAGCAGCGCTACGCCCGCTATATGGACGCCAACCAGAATGTGGTGCGGCGTTCGGTGCGGACCGAACAGGAGCGGCTGCAAAACGAAGTGACGCTGGCTTACAACGTCTATAACCAGATGGCCCAGCAGCTTCAGTTGGCCAAGGCCAAGGTGCAGGAGAGCACGCCGGTCTATGCGGTGGTACAGCCTGCCACAGTACCGTTGCGGGCGGCGAAGCCCTCGAAGATGCTGATATTGGCGGGATTCATTTTCCTGGGCGGCGTGCTGGCTTCGGGGTGGATTCTCGGTGTCCGCGATTTCGTCCGTAATTTCAACGAAAAGAGCCCGCAGGAGGAGTAGCCTTTGCGGGGCGTCGATGGATAGTGTGCGGGGTTTCGATGACGCCGCACACTTTTTTGTGTCCTTATATATAATATAGGTATCGCGGAACAACACGGATAAAAGACAGCCGACACACCCGGAGTGGCAAAGTCTTCGCAAAGGCGCAAGGTGTGCGTTGAGCGAGCGTGGAAAAGCTGCCGAAACCCGAATCTGCTATGAAAAGGCTTAAAAATGTTATTTTTTGTTGCCGTCAAGAATTTTGTTATTATTTTTGTCCTATTGTAAGCGCGCCGGAACGTGCGGCGGGGAGAAGGTTGCAGCGCAGTCGGCCGCCGGAAAACGGCCGTGGAGAAAGGATAACGACGAAAAACGAACTCAATGCGGCGAAAGGCACGGGCATCGCAAAAAAAAGACAGGCGCCGCTTGCGCAGTGCCTGCCGAAGTAGTCCCGACGGGAATCGAACCCATATCGTAAGAACCGGAATCTTATATTCTATCCATTGAACTACGGGACCGGGAGTGCAAATATACGAATTTTTTTTAACTTTGAAACCGAAATGCGAGAAAAGCAGAATAATTGGCAGCGGCTCGAGGCCGTAATCAAGTGGGCGCACATGTCCACCAACTATTTTGCCCGCCATATCGGTTTGGCGCGGGGCGAAAACCTCTACCAGATCAAGCGGGGCAACAACGGTATTTCGCGCGACGTGGCGCGGCGGATCGTAACGAAATTTCCGCAGATCGACCTGCTGTGGCTGCTCACAGGCGAGGGCAAGATGCTGGCGGAAGACCGGCCGCAGGGGACGCGGATTCCGTTTTACGACGTGGACGTGGAGCAGGGAATCTCCGACCTCGAACGTCTTCAGCCTGACGACGATATGATTGTTCCCCGGGTGGCCCAGTGCGACCTGGCGATGGTCTACGAAGGGCGTGCCATGGGTGCGCTGGTGCCTCCGGGTACGGTGGTGCTGCTGAAAAATATTGACCTGGATGCAATTATTCCGGGTGGAGAATATGTAATTGTCAGCCGAAAAATTGTAACTTTGCGTATAGTTCGTGCCACGGAGAACGAGGCACAGTTCCGCCTGGTGCCGGGAGATAAGGAGAAGTTCGACGATATGATTCTCAATGTCAGCGACATAATGGCGGTCTACAAAGTGAATGGCAAGTTGATAATCAACAGGTAGCAGGGATGTTTTCAGGCATCGTGGAGCGGACGGCGGAAGTCGTAGGAATCCGCACGGACCGTCAGAACAGGGACTTCACACTCCGCGCGGACTTCGCGCAGGAGTTGAAAATCGACCAGAGCATAGCCCATAACGGCGTATGTCTGACGGTCGTGGGCATCGAGGGCGACACCTACACGGTGACGGCTATGAAAGAGACCCTCGACCGGAGTAATTTGGGGTTGCTCAAGGTCGGCGACCTGGTCAACCTCGAACGGTCCATGAAGCCCGATGCGCTGTTGGACGGCCATATCGTGCAGGGGCATGTGGACCAGACGGCCCGGTGCACGGCCAAGGAAGACGCCGACGGCAGTTGGTACTTCACGTTCGAGTACGAACCCCAGGGCGGCGGGCTTTGCACGGTCGAGAAGGGTTCGGTGGCGGTGAACGGCGTGAGCCTGACGGTCTGCGACTCGAAAGCGGGCAGTTTTCGGGTGGCCATCATCCCCTACACGATGGAGCACACCAATTTCTGCCGCCTGGAAACGGGTTCGGTGGTCAACCTGGAATTCGACATTGTGGGCAAGTACATCGCCCGGCTGATGGAGCAATATAGGTAGTTTTTATGGTAAATATCAAGACCAAGGAAGGGGCTTCGCTGTGGATAGCATTGTTGGCGGCGGTCATCGTTGCGGTGGGCATGTGGCTGTTCCGCGCGGTGTGGTGGCTGACGCTGAGCGTGGCCGGCGGGGTGTTCGTCGTGATGGCGCTCGCGGCGCTCTTCATCATCCGCAAGTATGTGGCCTACAAGCTCAAGCCCATCTACTCGATTGTGCTGTCGCGCGACGTCCATACCAACGAAATCTTCTCGGAACTGCGCGACAAGCGGGTCGAGAACATCGGCGAGGAGCTCACGGCGTGGGCCGACACCAACGACAAGGAAATCGCCCGGCTCAAGGAGGCGGAACACTTCCGCAAACAATACCTGGGCAACGTGGCGCACGAGTTGAAGACGCCGATTTTCAATATCCAGGGTTATATTTCGACCCTGTTGGACGGAGGGCTGGAGGACGAACTCATCAACCGCAAGTTCCTCGAACGGGCCGAAAAGAGCATCGACCGGCTGATAAACATAGTCAACGACCTCGACACGATTTCCAAGCTCGAAAGCAACATGAACCGGCTCGACATGGAGAAGTTCGACGTGGTGGCGCTGGCCAAGGAAATCGCCGAGCAGGCCGAGATGGAGGCCGACAGGAAAGGCATCAAGATTTCGGTCAAGGGGGCGGAGAACCTGCCGTCGCAGTTCTGGGTGTTGGCCGACAAGCATTTCATCGGCCAAGTATTCGTCAATCTGATTATCAATTCGATACGCTACGGCAAGGAGGGCGGGACGACCCGTCTGCGCTTCCGCGACATGTTGGACAAGATACTCGTCGAAATCGAGGACAACGGACAGGGCATCGGCAAGGAGGATCTGCCGCGCGTCTTCGAGCGTTTCTACCGCACCGACAAGGGCCGTTCGCGCGAGCAGGGCGGCACAGGGCTGGGTCTGGCCATCGTGAAGCACATCGTCGAGGCCCACGGCGAGCGCATCAGCGTGCGCAGCGAGCCGGGCGTGGGCAGCACTTTCTCGTTCACGCTCAAGAAAGTACCCTTGCAGGAAATCAAGTAAACCCTATCCCGACAAATGATACGACCGCTCAGCATCGTCTGGAATTTCGACCCCGTGCTTTTCAGCATCGGGTCGCTCGACATCCGCTACTACGGGCTCATGTGGGTGCTGGCGATTTTCGTCGGCGCCAAACTTTTCGACTGCTTCTGCAAGCGCGAGGGATTGCCCGAAAAGGTGTCGGAGTCCATCTTCGTCTACGGTACGCTGGCCACCATCATCGGTGCGCGGCTGGGTCATTGCCTGTTCTACGATACGATGGAATACCTGCGCGCCCCGTGGACCATCATTACCGGATTCCGCGACGGTGGATTGGCCAGCCACGGCGCTGCCATCGGCCTGCTGATCGGGCTGTGGCTCTTTTCGCGCAAGAACAAGCTGCCCTACATCTGGTCGCTGGACCGTATCATGATCGCCGTCGGTATCGGCGGTGCGTTCGTGCGTTTAGGCAACCTGTTCAACTCGGAAATCTTCGGTATGGCGACAACCCTGCCGTGGGGCTTCGAGTTCGTGCGGTCGTACAAGTGGCTGCATGAATTCGCTCCGGCGGCGGTCCACCCGACGCAGATTTACGAAGCGCTGTGCTACTTGGCCACTTTCGGCGTGTTGTGCTGGCTCTACTTCGGTCGTGACCTCGCGCGTCGCAGGCCCGGCGTGCTGTTCGGCATCGGTTTGGAGGGGATATTCCTCACGCGTTTCCTGATCGAGTTCATCAAGACCGAGCAGGAGGCGTTCGAGATAGGATGGGCGCTCGACATGGGCCAGTGGCTCAGCATACCCTTTATCGTGCTGGGCGTGTATATGATATGGCGCGGCATGACCCGTCCGGCCGAGGTTCCGGCTCCCGTGCCCGCCGCAACGACCAAAAAACAGAAGCGATGAACGAGAATCCGATGACCGAACAGGTCAACCGTCTGATAGGCAACCGCCTGGCGGCGGGATGCGAACTTTTTCTGCCGGGCGTCGGCTCCCTCTATACCGACCAGCGGGGCGCCCGCCGTGTGTCGAAGCGGATGGTCGAACCGCCGTGCCGCGTGGTGCTTTTCACGCCGCAGGAGCGGGGTGCGTCGTTGGTGGACGAAATCGCCGGAGCGGCCCGCTGCGACGTGGACCGGGCGCAGTCGATTTACGACCGCTGGCTCGATAACGTGCTGGGCGAGAATACGCTGACTATCGACGGGGTGGGCGAGCTGCGGTTCCGCAACTTCACGCCCGACGAAGAATTCGACCTGCTGCTCAACCCGCAGGGCCATGCCCCGGTCAAGATGAGGTCGGGCGGCCGCGACTGGGCGGTGTGGGTCGGCCTGCTGGCTATTGTGGCGGCGTTGGGCATTGGTTATATGATGTTCGTGCAGAAGCCTGCTTTCCTGGAACGTTTCGGGTTGAATCCGGACGAAGAACAATACGAACCCGCGGCTTCCGAGGTCGCAGCTCCCGCGCTGGGCGACGATTCGGCGGTGGCAGGACAGCCCGCTGTTTCGGAGCCTGCCGATAACCGGACGACCTCCGCTCCGGACGACGGACAGCCGATAGCGCCTGCTGTCGGTCAGATTCCGACGCCCGAACCGACGGCGGCTCCTGCCGCGCCTGCCCCGGGGCTGCTTGGGACCGCGCAGGCTCCCGCTTCGCTGGTATCGGGTCATCATTATGTCGTAGCCGGGGTCTTCGCTTCGCCCGAGAACGCCGACCGCACGGCGGAGGAAATCAACCGCCAGGACCCGGCGCTGCAATGCGCGGTCTACCGTTTCGGCAGCAAGCTGATGGTCTCGCCGTTCCAGTCGGCCGACCCGGAAGCCTGCCGGCGCTTCGTGCGCGACCACCGGGTCCGCTGGCGCGACGCGTGGATCTATACCGCCCGCTGATGCGGCCGGCCGAAGCCATCGGGCGGGCGATAGACCGCTTCTACATCGGGCCGGTGGCGGCCGTGGTGCCGCGCCAGACGTTCCGCTATGCGGCTTGCGGAGGGTTGACTTACGGGTTGTTCGACCCGGCGTGCTACTTCTTAGTTTATAATTACATCATCGCCCATCGGTTTGTCGGCTTGGGCTTTGCCGTGCTCTCGCCCCATATTGCGGCGCTGGCGCTGACGTTCCCGCTGACGTTCTTTGTCGGCTTCTGGCTCAACCGCCATGTGGCGTTCCGTCAGTCGCCCCTGCGGACCCGCACGCAGTTGTTCCGCTATGCGCTCTCGGTGGGGGGCTCGGTGGTGCTGACTTACGCAGGGCTGAAATTCTTCGTCGAGTTCTGCGGCGTCTGGCCCACTCCGGCCAAAATCCTCACGACCTGCATGACGACCGTATACAGCTATCTCGCCGCCAAGTATTTCACCTTTCGGCATGCACGGGAGTAAGTGCGGGGTCCTTGACCGTCCGGCGTTTCGGGCGCTGTCCGAAAGAAAATGCGGGCCGCTATTTTTTTTTGAACGATAAATACCGTATTTTTGTCTTCGCACGTTTGTAAGATGAAAAAACCATATATTGAAAAACTCGAACAGATGAAAAAAATCGGTTTGCTGCTGCTTGCAGCGGTTGCGGCGGCGGGGCTGTCGTCGTGCAACGACACCAAGGTGGACCAGCCGGGCAACATGAGCTTCGTGACGGTCCGTACGCTGTCGACGAGCGATTATTATTTTGTGACCGACACCGACAAGCGGGTCTATCCCGGCGACAAGAGCCGCGTCGGCTCGTATGTGGCCAAGGACGGACAGCGGGCGCTGATAACGTTCAACGTGCTGGAAAACCCCGCGCCCGGCTACGATTACAACGTGGCGCTTTACGGCATTGCCAATATCTATTCGTCGGTTGCGCGTGTGGTGACCAGCGAAACGGAGCTCGAAGAGTTGAAGGACGATGCCGTGCTGGTTCGCGACGGCCGTCTGCTGGGCAGCTGGACGACGCTCGTTGTCCGCTATACCGCTTCGGACGCCTCGAAACACAAGTTCGCGATGATCGTCAACAAGGTCAGCGAGGCGGCCGAGACCGACGGAGAATATCTGGACGTCGAACTGCGCCACGACAACGGCGGCGATGCCCAGTGGAACCTCTATGAGAGCTACGTGTCGTTCGACATGCAGGACCTCGAAGAGCTGCTCGGCGGGAAAAAGGGCATCCGTATCCGTTACAAGGACGGTTCCGACGTCGACTACGTCAAGCTCGACCGCATGACTTCGGAGACGGAGAAAACGTTCTGACGCACGCGGTTACTTTCTTTTCTTAATACCGATGTCTGTCGTACGCAATACCGAGAGCGACCTCGAATTCGAGAACAAAATCCGCCCCCAGGAGCTTGAAAACTTCTCGGGGCAGGACAAGATCGTCGAGAATCTGCGCGTCTTCATCAAGGCGGCGCTCATGCGGGGCGATTCGCTCGACCACGTGCTGCTGCACGGCCCTCCGGGGCTGGGCAAGACTACGCTGGCCAACATCATCGCCAACGAGATGGGGGCGCAGCTGCGGGTTACTTCGGGTCCGGTGCTCGACAAGCCGGGCGACCTGGCGGGTCTGCTCACCAACCTCAGTCCGGGCGACGTGCTGTTCATCGACGAAATCCATCGGCTGAGCCCCATCGTGGAGGAGTACCTCTATTCGGCGATGGAGGACTACAAGATAGACATCGTGTTGGACAAGGGGCCTTCGGCGCGGTCGATTCAGATCGAGCTGGCACCCTTTACGCTTGTCGGTGCCACGACCCGCAGCGGTCTGCTGACCTCGCCCCTGCGGGCGCGCTTCGGCATACAGTGCCACTTGGAATATTACGATGCGCCCGTGCTGGCAGGGATAGTCCGCCGCTCGGCCCGCATTCTCGACGTCTCGATAGACGACGATGCGGCCCACGAGGTGGCGCTGCGTTCGCGCGGTACGCCCCGCATCGCCAATGCGCTGCTGCGCCGGGTGCGCGATTTCGCCATGGTCAAGGGCGAGGGTCATATCGACCTGGAAATCACGCGTTTCGCACTCGCGGCGCTGAATATCGACTCGCGTGGGCTGGACCGCATGGACAACAAGATTCTGGGCACGATCATCGAGAAATTCGGCGGCGGCCCTGTGGGGTTGAACACCATTGCCACGGCCGTGGGCGAGGAAGCCGGAACGGTCGAGGAAGTCTACGAACCGTTCCTCATCAAGGAGGGATTTCTCAAGCGCACGCCCCGGGGCCGGGAGGCTACCGAGCTGGCTTACAGTCATCTGGGTTTCAGGTCGCCCGGCGGCGGCGAGGGGTCGCTGTTCTGAACGGCCGCGGCGTAATAATTGCATCGTTCTGCACCGAAAACCGATGCAGAGATGGCACGACAGTTCGATACACTCGATTCGGATGCCCTTCGCTATCACAGCGAGGGGCGTCCCGGCAAAATAGGGATAGAACCCACCAAACCCGCACAGACCCAGCAGGACCTGGCGCTGGCCTATTCGCCCGGCGTGGCGGCTCCGGCGCGCGCCATTGCGGCCGACCCGGCCGATGCCTACCGTTACACGGGCAAGGGCAATTTGGTGGCCGTCGTCTCCAACGGGTCGGCGGTGCTTGGGCTGGGCAATATCGGGCCGCTGGCGGCCAAGCCCGTCATGGAGGGCAAGAGCATGTTGTTCAAGCGCTTCGCCGGAATCGACGCTTTCGACATCGAGGTCGACGAGACCGACCCCGAAAAAATCATCGGCGTGGTCAAGGCTATCGCCCCGACTTTCGGGGGCATCAACCTGGAGGACATCAAGGCGCCCGAGTGCTTCGAGATAGACCGCCGTTTGCGTGAGGAGCTGGATATTCCCGTGATTCACGACGACCAGCACGGCACGGCCATCATCGTCTCGGCGGCGGTCATCAACGGGGCGAAAATCGCAGGCAAGGAGGTGGCTAAATTGCGGGTGGTGGTCAACGGCGCGGGCGCTGCGGCCATCGCCTGCGCGCGCATGTTCCTGACGCTCGGCATTCCGCGCGGCCAGATCGTGCTGTGCGACAGCCGGGGTGTCGTCACCCGTTACCGCGAGGGGCTCACTCCGCAAAAGGAGGAGTTCGCCACGTCGCGGCGGCTGGCCTCGCTGGCCGAAGCGCTGCACGGCGCCGACCTCTTCGTGGGGGTTTCGGTCGCCGATGCGCTGACCCCCTCGATGGTCCGCACGATGGCCGAAAATCCCATGGTGCTCGCGCTGGCCAACCCCGACCCCGAAATCGCCTACGGCGCGGCGATGCGTTCGCGCCCCGACATCATCTTCGCCACGGGGCGGTCGGACTATCCCAACCAGGTCAATAACGTGCTGGGGTTCCCGTTTCTGTTTCGCGGGGCGCTCGATGTGCGGGCTGCGCAAATCAACGATGCCATGAAGCTGGCCGCGGCCCGCGCGCTGGCCGACCTGGCCCGCCGTCCGGTGTCGGAGAGCGTGCTGCGCGCCTACGGGCTCGAAAGGCTCGAATTCGGCCGCGAGTATCTGATACCCAAGCCGCTCGACCCGCGGCTGCTCTGTACGGTCTCGACCGCCGTGGCCCGGGCTGCCGTCGAATCGGGCGTGGCCCGGCAGCCTGTCGACGATTGGGATGCTTATGCCGAAGCGTTGCGCCGGATGAATCCGATGTAGCGTGGGTGGCGGGTTTCCGTACCCCGAATCGAGGCGAAGGGATGCAGGGTCGGAAAGTTTGCTTATATTTGCAAGGTTCCAATTTCCGAGTCCCATGAAGAAAATCCTTTGCCTTGTTTTCGCCGGCTTCGGTGCTGCGGCATCCGCCGGCGCCCAGTCGCTTCCGCTTGCCTGCACCGAAGTAGGAACGCAGCTCGAATATGCCGACTACGATTCCCGGGGCGCGTTGACGGGTTACACGCAGACGGTCGTTGTTGCGAGCGAATCCGGTCCCGACGGGCTCATCGTCGAGACCCGCACCGTCATGTTGGATGCGGACCGTCGGCCGGTCGAACCCGCCGAAGGACGCAGCGCGTTGCAGACCGACCGGCTTGTCGTGAGTGCCGAGGGAATCTGTCTGCGTCCGGACGACTGGCTCGATATGGTTTCCGGAGACGATTGGAAGGCTTCGGTCGAATGTCGGGGCGACAAATATCTCATACCTGCCGTCCTGCATGCCGGCCAGCTGCTTCCCGAGTTGGCGATGACATTGCACATCCGCACCGAAAACGGATTCAGGACTCAGGTGTCGATACGTATTGCCGATCGCCGGGTCGTGGCGCAGGAAACGACGACCGTGCCGGCCGGGACATACGAAACGGTGTGTCTGACCGAGACGGTCCATGTCAAATGGTCGGTGGTCGGAGCTGCGGCGCAGACCAGAACATGGTATGCACCGGGCATCGGCAGCGTCCGCGCCGAGAAACTGAACAAAAGGGGTAAATTGGAAAGCCGTTCCGAGCTGATCTCCGTGCTCCGCCCGCAGCGATAGGTGCCGCTGCGTTTTATGGCAGAACCAGCGCCGCGAACTCTTCGACCCGTATCGGCCGCACGATGCAGTCGCCGATGCCGACGGGCAGGACGATGCGGAGCAGGCCGTCCTCGCTTTTCTTGTCCTTGCCTACCTCTTTCAAAAGGCGCCGGACGTCGACGGGAGGGGCCAGCTCGAACCCGAGGGCGAGCAGCAGGGCTACGATGCGGTCGCGGTCGGCGGGCGAGAGCAGCCCCAGCTTCACGGCGACGTCGGCAATCATGGCCGTGCCGACGGCCACCGCTTCGCCGTGGTTCATCCGGGCGGAGCATTTCTCGATGGCGTGGGCAAGGGTATGGCCTAAGTTGAGCTTGCGCCGTTCGCCTGTTTCGCGTTCGTCGCGCTCGACGATGCCCGCCTTGACACGAATCGAAGCCGAAATCGCGTCGGAAAGCAGGTCGGTGTCGGTGCGCAGGGCGCCGAACGACGTGTTCTCCAGCCGCGCGAAGAGCCCGGCATCCTCGATGACGGCGGTTTTGACCACCTCGGCGAGCCCGGCGCGGAATTCGCGGTCGGGCAATGACCGGAGCAGGGCGGGGTCGCAGATGACGAAGCGCGGCTGGGTGAAAGTCCCGGCCATGTTCTTGTAGCCGTCGACGTTGACGCCGTTCTTGCCGCCGACGGCTGCGTCGACCTGCCCCAGCAGGGTCGTGGGCACGAATCCGAACGACAGACCGCGCATGTAGGTCGAAGCGGCGAATCCGGCGACGTCGGTGACGATGCCCCCGCCGACGGCCAGGATGAAGGTCCGGCGGTCGACGCCCGCTTCGATGAACCGGCGGTAGAGCGTCTCGACCGTCTGCAGGGTCTTGATACTCTCGCCCGAACCGATGAGCATGCGGTCGCAGCCCTGGAACAGCGGGCCGTAGAGCCGGTCGATGGTGGCATCGCACACGACGACGACCCGCCCCTCGGGCAGCAGCCCCGGCAGCAGGTCGGCCGCCGGGCCGACATAGATGGGGCTCTGTTGGCGGATGGTGAACGCGGGTTTCATGGGTTCTCGAATCGGAATGACAGCAATGCACAAATGTAGGACAATTCGCGCTTATCTGCAACACCGGAGCGTAGCGCAAACGGCCGGACGAATGGGGTGTTCGGGCGGAAGCGAAATCCGGCGCCCGAATTTTTAGTTCCCGATTTTTTCCATTCTTAATTCTGTTTTTCCTACCTTTGCGGAATAAAAATCCATTCCATGCAGAAACTGCGCAACATCGCCATCATCGCCCACGTCGACCATGGCAAAACCACGCTCGTCGACAAGATGATTCTGGCAGGCAACATCCTGCGCGACAACGCCAAACAGAGCGGCGAACTCATACTCGACAACAACGACCTGGAACGCGAACGGGGCATCACGATTCTCTCCAAGAACGTTTCGGTCCTCTATAAGGACTACAAAATCAACATCATCGACACCCCGGGCCACGCCGATTTCGGCGGCGAGGTGGAGCGCGTGCTCAACATGTGCGACGGCGTGCTGCTGCTCGTCGACGCGTTCGAGGGTACGATGCCGCAGACGCGGTTCGTGCTGCAAAAGGCGCTCGCGCTGGGCAAGAAACCCATCGTGGTGGTCAACAAGGTCGACAAGCCCAACTGCCGCCCCGAGGTGGTCAACGAGCAGGTCTTCGACCTGATGTTCTCGCTCGACGCCACTGAGGAGCAGCTCGATTACAAGACGATTTACGGCTCGGCCAAGCAGGGTTGGATGTCGCACAAGTGGAACGAGCCGACCGATTCGCTCGTGCCGCTGCTGGACGCCATCATCGACGAGATTCCCGAACCGGCCATCGTCGGGGGAACGCCGCAGATGTTGGTCACCTCGCTCGAATATTCGGCCTACACAGGCCGCATAGCCGTGGGCAAGGTGACGCGCGGTTCGCTGCGGGCCGGGCAGAACGTGACGCTCGCCAAGCGCGACGGCGCGACGATGCAGAAGACCAAAATCAAGGAGCTGATGATTTTCGAGGGGCTCGGCAAAAAGAAGGTCGACGAAGTGCCGTGCGGCGAAATCTGCGCCATCACGGGCATCGAGGGTTTCGAGATCGGCGACACCGTCTGCGACTACGAGAACCCCGAACCGCTGCCCCCCATCGCCATCGACGAGCCTACTATGTCGATGCTTTTCACCATCAACAATTCGCCTTTCTTCGGCAAGGACGGCAAGTTCGTCACTTCGCGCCATATCAAGGACCGGCTCGACCGCGAGCTGGAGAAGAATCTCGCGCTGCGCGTGACGCCCGGACCGTCGGCCGACAGCTTCAACGTCTTCGGCCGCGGCGTGCTGCACCTCTCGGTGCTCATCGAGACCATGCGCCGCGAGGGCTACGAGTTGCAGGTGGGACAGCCGCGGGTCATCGTCAAGGAAATCGACGGCAAGAAGTGCGAGCCTATCGAGGAGATGACCGTCGACTGCCCCGAGGAACATTCGGGCACGGTCATCGAGTTGGCGACCAAGCGCAAGGGCACCTTGACGAACATGGAAGCCAACGGCGACCGCGTGCGGCTGGAATTCTCGATTCCCTCGCGCGGCATCATCGGTCTGCGTTCCAACATGCTGACCGCAACGGCGGGCGAGGCCATCATGACCCACCGGCTGAAGGGCTTCGAGCCGTGGATCGGCGAAATCGAGATGCGCACCAACGGTTCGATCATCTCGGGCGAGACGGGCACGGCCTACGCTTATTCGATCGACAAGTTGCAGGACCGCGGGCGTTTCTTCATCAGCCCGATGGACCAGGTCTACGAGGGGCAGGTCATCGGCGAACATACGCGCCAGAACGACATCACGGTCAACGTGACCAAGTCGAAACAACTTACGAACATGCGCGCTTCGGGCTCCGACGACAAGGCCGTCATCGTGCCGCCCAAGGTCTTCACGCTCGAAGAGGCGCTCGAATACATCAAGGAGGACGAATACGTGGAGGTCACGCCGCACGCCATGCGCCTGCGCAAGATTCTGTTGCACGAAGTCGACCGCAAACGAGCCTCCAAATAGACCCGAACCTATGACAACTTTCATGCTTTCGCTTTGCGTCGGCGCCGTGGCAGGCGCACTCGACGTCATCCCGATGGTCGCGCGGCGGCTTTCGTTCCGCTCGTGTCTCTCGGCGTTCTGTACTTATCTGTTCGCCGCTGTCATCATCTTTTACAGCGACCTGCCTTATCTGCCTTGGTGGGCCGACGGCATGGCCGTGACGCTGATGATGGCGCTTCCGGTGGTGCTTACCTTCGCTGGAAAGGAGCGCAAGGCCGCTCCCGTGGTGCTGTTCAATGCGCTGTTGTTCGGCTTGTTGATTGCCGTCGCCGAGCGTTTCCTGTAGCTAAGACGTAGGAAATCTGTTTGAAATGAACGTTTTTTGCAGTAGTTCGTACCAAAACCGAAAACTATGAAAAAAATAGGAATCGCCTGCGACCATGCGGGCTACGAAATGAAGGAGTTTTTGGTCGGTTACCTCGACGCCATGGGTTACGAGGTGCTCGACTTCGGCACCCATTCGCCCGAGAGCGTCGATTACGCCGATTTCGGTCACCCGTTGGCCGTAGCCATCGAAAAGGGTGAATTGGAGCGCGGCATAGGGTTGTGCGGTTCCGGCGAGGGGATGGCCATGACGCTCAACAAGCATCAGGGTATCCGGGCCGCGCTGTGTTGGAATACGGAGGTGGCAACGCTGACGCGCCAGCACAACGACGCCAACGTCATCGTTTTCCCGGCGCGGTTCATCAGCAACGACGAGGCCGTGGCCATGCTCGACCTTTTCCTCCGCACACCGTTCGAGGGCGGGCGTCACGAGCGGCGCATCGGGAAGATGGCTTGCAGGTAGTTTCCGGATGAAAAATCGTGCAGTCGGCTCCAAAGGGGCCGATTGTTTTTTTGCGGGCGGCAGGGCCGATTGTTTGTTAGGTGGCCGACGTTTCTTTGTTCGGACCTACACTTCCGTAGGAAGCGACAGCCGGACGGCATGAAGAATCCGCCGCCCGACGGGGCAGACGTTGCAGCGGGGCGGTTCGGAACGGCGGGCGGCAGGGTCGTTGGCGCCCGGCATGCAGAATTCGGTGGCCAGTTGCAGCAGCGCCTGCGTCTCGAACGCGTTGCGGGGGTTGAATCCGCGGTTGCTCCAGGCCGAGACATAGCGGTTTTCCTCGGCGGGCAATTGTTCCAGCAGCGTCAGCGCATTGTCGCGCATGGCTTCCTTGCCCGTATAGCTGCCGTAGGCGAATTGGAGGATCGCCACCAAGTTGATGCCGATGATATGGGCCTTGAACGCGCCGAGACGTCGGGGCCCCTCGTTCGTCGCGCAATGTTTCTGCCAGTAGTCGGGGGCGTCGATGCAGAAAAGTTTGCGGATGTCGGCTTCCGTGCGGCAGGCCAGGGTCCGCGCCATGACGAACTGGTCCTGCGCGAAGAATGCCGCGGCCTGCGCCAGCCGCAGCACCGGGTGGTTGGCGGGACGCAGACCGTCGAGCGTCCATTCGCCGGGTTGCATCGCGTCGATGCCGTATTTGGCGCTCAGATGGGCGAACGTCGCGCGGAGGTCCGAGGTGTATTCGTCGTCGGGGCAGAGTGCCAGCAGTCCCGACGCTCCCAGCAGCAGCGCTTCGACGGCATGGGGCGTCAGCCGTTCGCGCAGGATGGCCTTGTAGGGTACCAGCCCGGCCAGCCGCAGGTAGGCCCTGAGGTTGAGCCGGTCGCCCAAGGTGCGGAAATAGAGCCGGTAGAACGTTTCGTTCCAGTTCTCGCCCGCCGCGGCGTGGAGTTCGCCGACCATGCGCATCTTGCGCCCGAGCCGGTCGAAGACCAGCGCCGTGCAGACTTCGTGGCGCGCGAGCGGCTCCAGCCCCGTCAGATAACCGCCGCAGGCATATTTGCAGGCGCCCGCCTGCAACCGTTCCAAGGCTTCCGCAATGCGTGGCGCCATCCTACAGCATGTTGAGTTCCAGAAGCGCTTCTTCCGACATCATGCTGCGGTCCCACACGGGGTCGAACGTCAGCACGACGTTGACCGACTTCACTCCCGGAACCTTGCCCACCTGGACGTTGACGTCCTCGACCAGCATGTCGGCCATCGGGCAGTTGGGCGCCGTGAGGGTCATGCGGATTTCGGCCGTGCCGTCGGGCGTGTAGTCGATTTCGTAGATAAGCCCCAGGTCGTAGATGTTGACCGGAATTTCGGGGTCGTAGATGTTTTTGAGCGTCAGGACTATCTCCTGCTCGACTTTCAATATCTCTTCGGGTGTCATGGCTCAGTCGTTTCGGGGTTCGGTCCGGTTGGCGTAGGCCAGGGCGTAGAGCCGCATCTGCTTGACCATCGCCGCAAGGCCGTTGGCCCGCGTGGGCGAGAGGTTGGCGCTCAGCCCGATGGCGTCGATGAAGTAGAGTTCGGTGTCGAGAATCTCCTGCGGCGTGCGGCCGTTCAGCACGCGTACCAGCAGGGCGATGATGCCCTTGGTGATGATGGCGTCGCTGTCGGCCGCGAAGTGCACGCGCCCTTGGCCGTCGAGCCGGGCATCGACCCACACCCGCGATTGGCAGCCCGCGATCTGGTATTGTTCGGTCCGGTGTTCCGGGGCGATGGCCGGAAGCCCTTCGCCCAGCCCGATCAGATAGTCGTAGCGGTCGAGCCAGTCGTCGAAAACCGAAAATTCTTCGATGATTTCGTCTTGTATCTTGTCCATGATGTTTTTTGTTGGGTCTATATGGAATTCGACGGTTGCCGCAGCTGGAAATTCAGTCCCAGTTCGTTGACGATACGAAGGAACGAGCTCAGCCGCAGGTCGTTTTCGCCGCGTTCGACTTTGGAGATGTACGTGCGCGGCACTTTCATTCTGTCGGCCAGCTGCTGTTGGGTCATCTTGAGCGCCTTGCGACGGTCGCGCAGGATTTCGCCGTAGAACCAGGCTGTCGATTTGGCGTGGAACTCCTCCCGGGCGGGAGTGCCGGGCCGGCCGTATTTCTCGGTGAAAAGTTGTTCCGCGGTCTTCAGTTGCGTCTTGTTCATCATCGTTCCAGAGCGTTTAGTATTTTTTCGGCAATCGTTATCTGTTTCCGGTAGTCCTTTTCGGATTTCTTCAGAAAACTGTTCAGCAGGTAGATTTCGGTCGCCTGCATGATATTTTCGGCATTGGCTGCAAAGAGCACCGTGCGGTAGGCATTGGACCCGACGGCGACCCGTATTTCGTGGAGCCGCGTCCCGGCCAGATGCTTGACGAATTTGGTGGGCAGCACGTAAATCCGCTGTACGATGTCGAGCGTATAGTCGTATTTCTTCTGCACTTCCGGTGGAAGCGAATCGTAGAACCGCACGAATTCTTCCGTCAGGTAAACGGAGCGTAAGGGTTTTAGGGTCGGTTCTTCATTTTTCATGCCGCAAATGTACCTTATTGGGTTCAAAAATGCAAATATTCCGACAGAAATCGAATCTTTTTTGCCGGGTCGGCCGGGAGTCGGGCCGTTTTATTCTGCGATTTCTTCCAGCACCTCGCCCTCGGAAGCGGCGGGTTCGGAAATTTCCAGCAATCGTGCCACGGTGGGGGCCACACAGGTCATGTCGACCGGGCGGCGGATGCGCTGCGGCGGAATCCCGGCGCCGTAGAAAAGCAGGGGCACTTCGGTGTCGTAGCCGTACATCGAGCCCGACGACGAGTGGCAGCGGTTGCGTTCCTCGATCCAGCCGGGCATCAGGTTGAGCACCACGTCGCCCGAGCGGCGGGGGGAGAAGCTGTTTTGCAGCCGCCGGGCGTAGCCGCTGCCGAAGTAGCTGGTCCGCATGGCCGTGGCGGCCAGCGCGTGCGACACGCCGCCGAACTGCATGGCGAAAATCGCCACTTCGTTCTGCACATCGGCCAGGTTCAGTCCTCGTTCGTATATCAGATTGTGGTTGAGCCAGATGCAGTTTTCATTGTAGTCGCAGACCCAGTCGCCCACGCCGTAGCGGACGTTGAGAAAGCCGTTGACAATGACCTCGAACTGCCGTGCATTGAAGCGGTCGGCGGCCGGGGCGGCCAGGTCGTAGGACGGGCTCGTGCCGTGGTCGGAGGTCAGCACGACCAGCACTTCCTGCTCGTCGGCCTGCGCGAAGAGGTAGGTCAGAAAGTCGGCCAGGTCGCGGTCGAGCCGGCAGTACATGTCTTCCACCTCGACCGATTCGGGGCCGTAGACCTCCGCGATGCGGCGCGATGCGTCGAGACAGATGTTCAGCAGGTCGGGCGCCGCGTCGCTGCCGAGCTTGCATTGGGCGATGGCCTGCTTGGCGAAAGCCAGCACCGCCGTATTGCCTGCCGGGGTGTAGAGCAGCCGTTCGTAGTCGTTGTCGGGCGTGAGGCGCCGCGCGCCCGACGATGCGGCGTCCTTGCGGCCGCGGCCCAGCGGGAGAATGTCCCAGTGGCGGGTGTTGCGGTAGCTGTTGCGGTCGTAGAGCATCCGCCACTCGGGGGCGAGCAGCGCGAGGTTATAGCGTTCGCGGTTGGTGCGGGCGATCCATTCGGGGAGTTCGGGCGCATAGTGGTAGGAGGTGGCCCAGCCGGCGTGCTGCGGGTCGAGCCAGTAGACTTGTCCGGTGCGGCCGCCCATGACGACGGCCGATTCGGCTTCGGCGGCGACGGTCATGCAGCGGCTGCCGGGCAGGCAGCGCAGCAGCGCTTCGCCGAGCGTGGGGGCGATGAGCTGGTAGGGCCCGGGGCCCTGGCGCCCTTCGGTCAGCCAGACGGTCTTGTTGTCGGTGTAGTCGTGCCAGCGCGAGCCGATGACCCCGTGGGTCGAGGGCATGGCTCCGGTGGTGAGGGTGGCCAGCGCCACGGGCGTGGTGGTCTGCTGGAAATCGTAGCGCGCCCCGGCGTAGCGGACGCCCCCTTCGGCAAGCCGCTTGAACCCGCCTTCGCCGAAGTGGCCGGCGTAGCGGTCGAGGTCCTCGGCGCGCATCGACCCCACGACGATCTGGACGATCAGCCGCGGGCGGGCCGCCTGTATGGGTAGGGAGCAGAGCGCCCCCAAAAGAAGCAGAAGCAGTTTTTTCATCGTTCGATGTCGTTCCGAAAGGCCGAAGTTACGAAATTTAACGGGAATTTCCGCTGTTCAGACGGGCTATTTCCTGCGAAAAGTCGATTCCGGCGCTTCGTCGCAGGGCCTCCATCCGCCCGACGGTCCGGCGGCACAGTTCCTGCCACGCGTCGCTGTCGGTGCGGCGGGGACGATGGAGGGATTGGGCCACAAGGCGTTCCACTTCGGGCAGGAGTGCCTGCGCTTCGTCCGAGAGAGCTGCTCCGGCGAACTTCTCCCAGATGTAACCGACCGCCTGCGGCGAGGGGTGGACCAGGTCGTCGGCATAGAAACGGTAGTCGCGCAGGTCGTCGGCGAGCAGTTCGCAGGCGGGGAAATAGTGCGCATGGCCGAACCGTTCGGTCAGTTCGCCGACAGCAACCCGCAGGGTAGCTTTGCTAAGCGAATTGCCCTCCGCGCCGTCGCCGAGGTGGCGCACCGGGCTGACCGTGAAGACGACTTCTTTGCCGGCCAGCGGCCCGGCGAGGAGCTGCGACCATTCGGCTGCGATTTCTTCGACCGAGAGCCGTGTACGGTCGAAAAGCGTCTGAGGTTGCTTGTGGCAGTTGGCGACGACGCGGCCGGTCTCCCTGAGCCGGTAGACCCATGCCGTGCCGAAGGTGACGACAAGACAGCGGGCGGCGGGCAGGAGCCTGCGCAGGCGGTCGAGCGCGTCGTTGTAACGCCCGAGAACCGCGGCCGGGTCGGGGCCGCTCAGCAAAGTGTTGGCGTCGTAGTGGAACCACCAGCCGTCGGCGTCCTGCCGGAGTTCGGCGAGGGTGGCGGGTGCGGGGTCCTGTGCGCGGCGCAGCAGGGCGGCGACCGACGCAGGGTTGAAGAGCGGCCCGGTGAAGTTACCCTCGGCGCGGAACTTCAGCTCCTGCATCCGGCGGCGCATTTCGTCGGCGAAGCACGAGCCGAACAGCAGCACGGTGTCGGCGTAGCCGAGCCCGAGACCCAGCGGCGCGACGTTGATTTCGGTGCGGAATTTCATGGGGCAAAGGTAGGGGAAATTCGGCCGAAAATTTTTAATTTCTGATTTTTAATTTTTAATTTGCAGTATGATTCTGCGTGCGAACTGCAAGATAAATCTGGGGCTCGACGTGCTGCGCCGCCGCGATGACGGCTACCACGAGCTGGAGACGGTCATGGTCCCGGTCAGGGGACTGGCCGACGAGGTGGAGGTGACGTGCCGCGAGGTTCCGGGCGTCGGGTTCCGGGCCGAAGGGCTGGCGGTGGACTGCGACCCCGAAGACAATCTGTGTATCAAGGCTTTCCGGCTGATGCGGGAGCGCTATGGGGTCGACGGGGTGGAAATCCGGCTTGACAAGCGGGTGCCGTTCGGTGCCGGGCTGGGCGGCGGTTCGTCCGATGCTACGGCGGTCGTGCTGGCGCTCGACGAGCTGTTCGGGCTCCGGCTGCCGGAGGAGGAACGGATTGCCTGCGCCGCCGCGCTGGGCAGCGATACGGCGTTCTTCGTGCGGAACGTTCCGCAGCTGTGCACCGGACGCGGGGAAATCATGTCGCCCGTCGCCCTCGATTTGCAGGGGTTGTGGCTGGCCATCGTGAAGCCCTCCGAGGGCGTTTCGACCCGCGAAGCCTACGCCGGAGTGACGCCGCGGGTGCCTGCGGTGCCGCTCTCCGAACGGCTTCGGCGGCCCGTGAGCGAGTGGCAGGGGCTGGTGACCAACGATTTCGAGCCGACGGTCTTCGCGGCCCATCCGTCCGTCCGGGCCGCCAAGGAGGAGCTGTTGGCCGCCGGGGCGCTCTACGCTTCGATGTCGGGCAGCGGCTCGGCGGTGTTCGGGCTTTTCGACGACCCGCAGAAGGCCGCTGCGCTGCGCACGTCTTATATTTATCCGATGGAATAAAAGCAGCCGGGCCCGGAGTGGCGGTGGGTTACGGCTCCCGCCAGCGCGGCAAGGCAGATTCAGCAGTCCGCTGGCGGCGGTTACCGGATGTTAAAACGTTTTAACAAGCCGCTAAAACGTTCCTTTTCAGGCAGGTTTTCTCGCCTCGGCATAGCTCAAGTAAACTTGGCTTTGCACTCGGCTTATCGAAAACGTTTCAATACGCCGTCAGTTATTCATCCCAGTCTGGCAGAAAACTTAGTTTAATGAATAATTAAGAATGAATAGTGAATAATTGGTTTTCTTATGTCTTTGCCGATTATTCCTTATTAACTATTCATTATTCATTTTTTTTGCCATTCATTCCAGCGATTGCTTTGGAATGCCTGCTGCGGGCTACCGCGCCAATTCGACGGGAGCCTTGGGTTACGTCGGCGAGCGCGGCCACGTTTGGTCTTCGTCGTCCAACTACGCAGGCAACCGCAACGCGGGGCTCATGTGGTTCCACTCGGGCCTCGTGAACCCCTTGGACAACAGCAACCGGGCAAACGCCTTCTCCGTGCGCTGCGTCCAGCATCTGCGGGCTGCTTTTATTTCTTGGATTTTCCGTCGCGGAGCTTCTGCAGTTCGTACATGCGGTCGCGGAAACGGGCGGCGGCGAGGAAGTCGAGCGACTTGGCGGCGCGTTCCATATCCTCGCGTGCGCGGTCGATCTGCTGGTCGAGGGAGGGCTCCGTGTCGGCGTTGAAAGGTTTCTCGACGTCGGCGGCTATCATGTAGTACTTTTCTTCCAACGGGTAGGCGGTACTTTCGGCGGCGGCTTTGGCGGCCAGCAGCGCGCTTTGTCCCGTGCCGCTCCGCCGGGCCTGGTGGGGCAGAATGCCGTGCTCCATGTTGTAGCGCACTTGGATTTCGCGGCGGCGGTTGCTCTGCGCGATGGTCGTGCGCATGGATTCGGTGCAGGTGTCGGCGTAGAGGATGACATGGCCCTGCGAATGGCGCGCGGCGCGCCCGGCAATCTGGGTGAGCGAACGCACGTTGCGCAGGAAGCCTTCCTTGTCGGCGTCGAGAATGGCGACCAGGGCCACTTCCGGCAGGTCGAGCCCCTCGCGCAGGAGGTTGACCCCGACCAGCACGTCGAACATGCCGGCGCGCAGGTCGTCCAGAATCTGGATGCGTTCGAGCGTATCGACGTCCGAATGGATGTAGCGGTTGCGGACCCCCACGCGGTCGAAATATTTGGAGAGCTCCTCGGCCATGCGCTTGGTGATGGTCGTGACCAGCATCTTGTCGTCGTTCTTGACCCGCTTGTCGATTTCCTCGATGAGGTCGTCGATCTGGTTGAGCGTCACACGCACTTCCAGCGGCGGGTCGACCAGCCCCGTGGGACGAATCAGCTGTTCGACGATGACCCCTTCGCTTTTGGCCAGCTCCCAGTCGGCAGGGGTGGCGCTGACGTAGATGGTCGTGCCCTGCAATTGCTCGAATTCGTTGAATGTCAGCGGCCGGTTGTCCTTGGCCGCCGGGAGCCGGAAGCCGTATTCGACCAGGTTCGCCTTGCGCGCGCGGTCACCGCCGAACATGGCGTGTACCTGCGGAATGGTGACGTGGCTTTCGTCGACGACCATCAGATAATCCTGCGGAAAATAGTCCAGCAGGCAGAACGGCCGGGTCCCCGCGGCGCGCCCGTCGAAGTAGCGCGAATAGTTCTCGATGCCAGGGCAGTAGCCCAGTTCCTTAATCATTTCGACGTCGTACTCGACTCGCTGTTTGATGCGTTGCGCCTCCATCGTGCGCCCCTCGTGCTCGAAGACCTCGATTTGCTTGCCGAGGTCGAGGTAAATCTGCTGCACGGCCGCGGCGATGCGCTCCTTGGTGGTGACGAACAGGCTGGTGGGGTAGAGCGTCAGCGAATCGAGCGCGTGGATGCGCTGGCCGGATACGGGGTCGATGGCGTAGATGGCCTCCACCTCGTCGTCGAAGAACATGACCCGGAAACACTGGTTGCCGAACTCGCCGAACGCCGCCATGATGTCGACCGTGTCGCCGTTGACGCGGAACGTGGCAGGTTCCAGCCCGCGCTCGGTACGGGTGTAGAGCGCTTCGACGAGCTTGTAAAGGAACTGTTTGTAGTTGACCGTCTGGCCGACTTCGATGTGGATGGCCGTGGCGTGGAAGTCGGCGGGGTTGCCCGCGCCGTAGAGACACGAGACGCTCGACACGACGATGACGTCGCGGCGTCCGGAGAGGAGCGTGGCCACGGTCTGAAGCCGCATCTTCTCGATTTCGTCGTTGATCGAAAGGTCCTTTTCTATATAGGTGTCCGACGCCGGCAGATAGGCTTCGGGCTGGTAATAGTCGTAGTACGATACGAAGTACTCGACGGCGTTGTGGGGGAAGAAGTTGCGGAATTCGCCGTAGAGTTGCGCCGCGAGGGTCTTGTTGTGGCTCAGTACGAGCGTCGGGCGGTTGAGCCCGGCGATGACGTTGGCCACCGTGAACGTCTTGCCCGAACCGGTGATGCCCAGCAGCGTGTTGTGCTGCGACCCGTCGCGGATGGCCCCGAGCAGCTGCGCGATGGCCTCCGGCTGGTCGCCCGTGGGGGCGTAGTCCGATACGAGTTGGAAATCCATAGGGCAAAATTAATTCATAATTCACAATTCACAATAGCGATTCTTCGTCGCCGGGCAGAAAAGCGCTCTTTTGTTTCTTCATCGCAGGGCTGTTCCCATTTTGTTATTTCAAGCATCCGCTTTGTTATTCCGAGGGTCTCTCCTCTGTCATTCTGAGCGTCGGTTCGCTGCGTTCAACAAGAAATATGCGGCAGTCATTCGCGGGCCCGGCTGGGGCGGTCGCGCTGTAAGCGCGAGCCGGGCTCCGCGCAAAGTTGTTGTTGCGTCATCCCGATGTGCTCGCCTTACCTTTTGTGCAGTCTTTGTCATTCTGAGCGTCAGCGAACCGACGCTCGCAGCATGGGCAGAGAGTGCTTGCAGGCTATGTCATGCAAGGAGGAGGTCAACAAGGCAGTGCAGTTAAGAATCTGTTTCACAGCATCGTCATTGCGAGCGAGTACAACGAGCGCAGCAATCTGAACAACCCCCCCCCATCCCCGTCATTCTGAGCGTAGCGAAGAATCTATTCCTGCACCGAAACCTTTACGAACAACTTGCAAGTCTCTTTTTTCTTGTACTTTCTTGTGCAAGAAAGTACCAAAGAGCTTTTGCACGGTGAAAATGGCGGCATCCGTCTTCGGTCGTTCGCTGAGCGGGCACGGAAGACTTACGCTGTTCCGAACACCCGCTTCGGGCGCTCGCTCCCTCGACGAACGAAACCCCGCCATTTCCACGAGTACGGAACAACCATTTCGCCTGTTCGAGTGGCTGCAACTGACACTTCGGGATGATATTTTTGATGTGTGAGCGGCAAAAGCCGTTCCGGAGCGGTCGCAAGGGAGGATTGTGCCCTATGAACTCGTTCTTATGCCGTTGCTATTCTGGCGTGGAACGGACATCCGCATGAAAAAAGTTGCCGGAATATTTGGTTTATTGAATAAACCGATTTATATTTGCAGTACAGATTGGGCTGGGGCAACGTCGCGCGGGTTTGCCCTTTCCTTTTCCGAATGAAGTTTATATTATAAACCGATTAAAAATTATCATTATGAACGATCGTAGAACAAACGCTTTAGGGAGTCCGAGCGCAGAGCCGAGTTTGCACGAACTCAGCCAAGGCGGGAAACTCAACGAAAAGGAGAGCATCGAGCTGATAGCCCGTATGATTTCCGAGACCAAAAGCCGTTTCGAGGTCGGCGACGGCAATATCCTTTTGAGCTGGGGCATCCTCACGGCGACCATCGCCACCATAGTGTGGGCAGCGGTTGCCGCGACCGGCAATCCTGCATTCAACGGCCTGTGGGCGCTGATGGCCTTCGGTTGGTTTTTCAATCGCAGGCTGGCCGTGAAGCAAAGCAGCCGCGGCTGCCTCTCCTATACCGACAAGCTCTGCGCCGCCATCTGGAAGTCGGTCGGGATTCTCGGTGCGGCCGGGGTCGTCGTTTGCGCGATTCTCCATCTGACAACGGGCAATTCGCCGTGGATGGTCATGTTCTTTTATGCGCTGTTCGTGGTGGGGTTCGGCATTATCGGTTCGGGCGCAGCTCTGAAAGTCCGCAGCATGGTGGCCGGAGGAATCCTCAGCGTCGCTTTCGGCATGGTGCTGCTGGGCTGCATCTTTTCCGGGGTGAAGCTCTCGATGACGTGGGTCATGCCGTGCTTTATCCATTGTTTCGTGCTGATGATGATCATTCCCGGTCTGGAAATGCGGCGGCTGGCGCGCAAAGGCAATGAAAGAGCTTGACCCGCTGCTTCATTCGCAGCTGCGGCTGGCGGTCATGTCCGTGCTGATGAACCTTGCCGAAGCGGACTTCGTGTACCTCAAGGAGAAGACCGGCGCCACCGCCGGAAACCTCAGCGTCCAGCTCGACAAACTCGCGGCAGCCGGGTATATCGAGGTGGAAAAAGGATTCGTCGGCAAGAAGACGCGGACGCTCTGCCGGGTGACCGCGGCCGGGCGCCGGGCTTTCGAGGAGTATGTGGAGACCTTGAAGGAATACCTGAACATGTAGTTTGAAAAAGCGCTCCGGACCGTCGGGAGCGCTTTTTGTGCCGCGGTCACAGGTGAACGATGCCGCGGCGGTAGGCGGCGAGCTCGTTTTCGGAGAAGCGGGCGAGTGCGTCGTCGAGCTCGCTCAGCAGGCGGGCACGGTCTTCGGGCAGGCGCCCGAGCAGCGGCACGGTGTTCGACACGGTGTGGCCCATCAAGGTGGCGGGAATGGTGAGGGCGGCGATGAATGCGCGGAGTTCTTCGAGCCGCTCCCGCTCTCCGGCTTCGACGAACCGCCCAGCGGCGACGTCGGCGGCCAGCGGAGCTTCGGGAAAGAGCGTCAGCGAGACGATGCCTATTATATAAGGATGCAGGCGGTTGAAAAGCGCCGCCGTTGCATCGGCCGCCCGCAGTCCGTTTCCGGCGCCCGCCAGCCCCGTCATGTAGGTGAAATAGTATTCGATGCCCGCCTCGTCGAGCCGCCGGCATTGCGCCATGGTTTCGGCCGCCGTGTGCCCCTTGTGCATGAACTCCAGAGACGGTTCATCGCCCGTTTCGGTGCCGATCGTCAGTCCCGTGATGCCGCGGGCGCGGAGTTCCCGCAGTTCCTCGTCGCTTTTTGTTTTGATGTCCGTTATTCGGGCGAACATGCCGATGGTCTGCACCTTGGGCAGGTAGTCACGGATGGTATCGGCCAGCCGGACAAGCCGGTTGTAGCTGAGCACAAACGGGTTGGCGCCGACCAGGAAGACGCGCCGGGCGCGCGGCTGACAGCGTGCGATGCTCCGCAGGTCGGCCTCGATTTCCTCCGGGGGCGAAAGGCGGAAACGCAGGTCGCCGTAGAGCGAACAGAATTTGCAGGCGTGGTGCGTGCAGCCGACCGTCGCCTGCAACAAGACGGAGTGGGCTTCGTAGGGCGGACGCCAGACGGTGCCCGTGAAATGCTGTTGTTCCGATTCGGTCATAATTTTTGTAATTTTGTAGGCTGCAAGATAGGCCGATTTGGCGTGCGAAACAAGAACGCACCTGCGTATCAGCTACTTACGCGGAGGATAGTTTCGCTGAATCCGAAGCGGTTGCATGGATGAAAAAAATGGAAAACAATTCTGCATTGTCGCCTGCGTGCGCGCTGTTCGAGCGTTTCGGTAGCCGCTGGGCATTGCTGGTCCTGCTGACCTTGCACGAGCATGAAGTGCTGCGGTTCGGCGAACTGACGCGGTCCGTGCCGGGCGGAATCTCGGAGCGGATGCTGGCCGCCACGGTACGCGATCTGGAGCAGGCGGGATTGGTGGCGCGCACGGTCTATCCCGAGGTGCCGCCGCGGGTGGAGTATGCGCTGACGCCGAAAGGCGGTTCGCTGGTGCCGCTGCTGCGGCAGCTGCTCGAATGGGCTGAGAAGAACGGCTGAATCCGGACCGGCCGCACAACTGAAAACGAGATGTACTCCGGCACATCTCGTTTTTCTATCTTCCGTCCAACGGAAATCAGGCGTTTTTGCGAACCGGAAGCCGCTCCCACAGCCAGGCGGGAATCAACCTCCAGAAAAATACGAGCACGGCATAACGCCTGTCGATGACAATGCGGCGCCGGCGCTGCCGGATGGCGCGGAAAATGCGCCGGGCGACCGGTCCGGGCTGCATGAGCAGCGGATAGTCGTCGCCCGAAAGCAACGGTGTAGCAACGAATCCGGGGCGGATGTCGGTGAAACGGATGGGCAGCTTTTCCATGCGCGCGAGCTGCGCGAGGGCGTCGATGTAGGTGTTCTGCATCCGTTTGGTAGCGGAGTAGGCCGGGGCCGAACCCAGCCCGCGGGTGCCTGCGACCGAACTGACGACGGCGATATGACCGCCGCCGTGCGAGCGGAACCAGCCGAACGCGGCAGTCACCATGCGCACGAAGCCTTCGCCGTTGGTGCGGAGCGTGGCCAGCTCGATGTCGGGCGTCAGCTCGGTGTTGCGCTTGCCGATGCCGGAGGTGTGGAAGTAGATGTCCATGCCGCCCAAACGCCCGGCCAGTTCACCGAGCTGCTGCGGGGCATCGTCGCGTGTGATGTCGATGACTGTGGTTTCGACCTGGGCGGGTGCCAGTGCCTTGAGCTGTGCGAGGGCCTCGGCGTTCCGGCCTGCGGCACCCACGCGCCAGCCTGCGCCGATGCAGAGCCGGGCCACTTCCTGCCCCAGCCCCGAGGTAGCCCCGACGATGACGATACGCTTCATGGATGCGGAATTTGTCAAAGTGTGTCGGCGGAATACTGCACGCATTCGATGCCGACCTTGCGCAGCAGGTTCAACCCTTCTTCCGAACGGTAATCCTCGCTGTAGACGACGCGCCGGATGCCGGCCTGAATGATGAGCTTCGAGCATTCGAGACACGGTGCGGCGGTGATGTAGAGCGTCGAGCCGTCGCAGTTGTTGGCGCTTTTGGCCACCTTGGTGATGGCGTTGGCTTCGGCGTGGAGGACATAGGGCTTGGTCCTTCCCTCCTCGTCTTCGCAGATGTTCTCGAAACCCGAGGGGGTGCCGTTGTAGCCGTCGGAGATAATCATCTTGTCCTTGACGATCAGCGCCCCGACCTGCCGCCGCACGCAATAGGAATTCTCGGCCCAGATGCGCGCCATGCGCAGGTAACGCATGTCCAGCTGCCGCTGTTTTTCTTCGTTGTAACCCACCTTACATCCCTTTTCCGTGGCAGTTCTTGTACTTCTTGCCCGAACCGCAGGGGCAGGGGTCGTTGCGGCCGATCTTCTTCTCGGCCTGCATCGGCATGGGCTTCTGACGCTCGCCCTGCCCGGCCTGCGCCGCGGCCTGCATGCGCGAAGCCTGGAGCTTGTTGACGTCGACCTTGGCCTGCTGCTCGCGCTGGCGCTGCACAGCCTCGGCGTTCTGGTCGCGCACGGGGATGTAGGCCTTGCCCAGGATCGAGAGCACCTCGCGGTTGACCTTCACGAGCATTTTCGAGAAGAGCCCGAACGACTCGAATTTGTAGATCAGCAGCGGGTCCTTCTGCTCGTAGGAGGCGTTCTGCACGCTCTGGCGCAGGTCGTCCATCTCGCGCAGGTGCTCGCGCCAGGCATCGTCGATCGAGGTGAACATCACCACCTTGGAGAAGACCTTGTAGATCTCGGCCCCGTCGGTCTGCTGGCAGCGGCGCAGGTTCACCGGCACGTTGAAGCCCAGGTGGCCGTCGGTGATCGGGAAGTAGATGTTCGAGTCGAGCTGCTCCTTGCGCTCCTCGTAGATGCGCTCCATGACGGGCCGCACGGTGTCGGCCACGGCCTTGGCGCGGCGCGCGTAAGCCGCCTTGAGGTCGGCGACGATCGCCTCGACCAGCTCCTCGGGCTTGGCCGCCGCGTAGGCCGCCTCGTCCAGCGTGGGCTCGACGGCCACCTCGCGGATGAGCTCGAAGCGGAACTCCTCGAACTCGATGCCGCGGTGCTCCTCGACAAAGTTCTCGGCGTAGTCGTACATGATGTTGTTCAGGTCGATCTCCACCCGCTCGCCGTAGAGTGCGTGGCGGCGGCGCGTGTAGATCACCTCGCGCTGCGAGTTCATCACGTCGTCGTACTCCAGCAGGCGCTTGCGGATGCCGAAGTTGTTCTCCTCGACCTTTTTCTGGGCCCGTTCGATGGCGCGCGTCATCATGCCCGCCTGGATCACTTCGCCCTCCTTGAGCCCCATGCGGTCCATCATGGCGGCGATGCGGCCCGAGCCGAACAGACGCATCAGATCGTCTTCGAGCGAGACGAAGAACTGCGACGAACCCGGGTCGCCCTGGCGTCCGGCGCGTCCGCGCAGCTGGCGGTCGACACGGCGGCTTTCGTGGCGTTCGGTGCCGATGATGGCCAGACCTCCGGCCTGCTTGACTTCGGGCGTGAGCTTGATGTCGGTACCGCGGCCCGCCATGTTGGTGGCGATGGTCACCTGCCCGGCGCGTCCGGCTTCGGCCACGACCTGGGCTTCTAACTGGTGTTGTTTGGCGTTCAGTACGTTGTGTTTGATGCCGCGGAGCTTGAGCATGCGGCTCAGCAGCTCCGAAATTTCGACCGAGGTGGTGCCGACCAGCACCGGGCGGCCCTCGCCGACGAGCCGCACGATTTCTTCGATGACGGCGTTGTACTTTTCGCGTTTGGTCTTGTAGATCAGGTCCTCACGGTCGTCGCGGATGACCGGGCGGTTCGTGGGGATGACTACGACGTCGAGTTTGTAGATGGACCAGAATTCCGAGGCTTCGGTCTCGGCCGTACCCGTCATGCCGCCCAGCTTGTGGTACATGCGGAAGTAGTTCTGCAAGGTGATGGTCGCGAAAGTCTGCGTCGCGGCTTCGACCTTGACATGTTCCTTGGCTTCGATGGCCTGGTGCAGGCCGTCGGAGTAGCGGCGCCCTTCGAGAATGCGGCCCGTCTGTTCGTCGACGATCTTCACCTTGTTGTCCATCACCACATATTCGATGTCCTTCTCGAACATGGCGTAGGCTTTCAGAAGCTGGTGGACGGTGTGGACGCGTTCGGACTTGACCGAGTAGTCGTTGATGACCGCGTCGCGCTTCTGCGCCCGCTCCTCGGCCGTGAGGTCGCTCTTTTCCAACTCGGCGACCTCCGACCCGATGTCGGGCAGGACGAAGAACCCGTCTTCGTTGAAGTATTTCGAGAGCGCTTCGTGGCCTTTGTCGGTGAGTTCCACGGAGTTGAGCTTCTCGTCGATGACGAAGTAGAGGTCGTCCGTGATCTCGGGCATGCGGCGGTTGTTGTCCTGCATGTAGACGTTTTCGGTCTTCTGCATCAGCGCCTTGATGCCCTGTTCCGAGAGGTATTTGATGAGCGGCTTGTACTTGGGCAGACCCTTGTGCGTGCGGTAGAGCTTCACGCCGCCTTCGTCGTTCTTGCCCTCGGCGATAAGCTGGCGCGCTTCGGCCAGCAGCGCCGTGACCAAGTTCTTCTGGAGGTTGTAGAGGTTCTCGATGGCCGGGCGGTACTGCTCGAACATCTGGTCCTCGCCCTTGGGCACGGGGCCCGAGATGATGAGCGGCGTGCGGGCGTCGTCGATGAGCACCGAGTCGACCTCGTCGACAATGGCGAAGTGGTGCTTGCGCTGCACGAGGTCTTTGGGCGACGAAGCCATGTTGTCGCGCAGGTAGTCGAAGCCGTATTCGTTGTTGGTGCCGAAGGTGATGTCGGCCATGTAGGCGTCGCGGCGGGCGTCGGAGTTGGGCTGCGTGTCGTCGATGCAGGCCACCGACAGGCCGTGGAACTCGTACATGGGGCCCATCCACTCGCTGTCTCGCTTGGCCAGGTAGTTGTTGACCGTCACTAAGTGTACGCCTTTCTTGGCCAGCGCGTTGAGGAACACGGGGAGCGTCGCGACAAGGGTCTTGCCCTCGCCCGTGGCCATCTCGGCGATTTTGCCCTTGTGGAGCACCACGCCGCCGAAGAGCTGCACGTCGTAGTGGATCATGTCCCACTTCACGTCGTTGCCGCCCGCAAGCCAGTGGGTCGCATAGACGGCCTTGTCGCCCTCGATGCGCACGAAATCTTTCGTTGCGGCCAGTTCGCGGTCGAAGTCGTTGGCCGTCACCTCGACCGTCTCGTTCTGGGCGAAGCGGCGCGCCGTGTCTTTCATGATGGCGAACGCTTCGGGCAGAATCTCGTCGAGCTTCTCTTCGATGCGGGCGTCGATGCGCTTGGTCAGCTCGTCGATTTCCTTGGAAATCTTCTCCTTTTCGCCGAGCGTCGTCTCCGGTTTTTCGAGCTGGGCGCGCAGTTCGGCGATGCGGGCTTCGTCAGCGGCGATGTAGTCGGCGATGCGGCGCTTCAGCTCCTCGCTGCGGGCGCGCAGCCCGTCGTTCGAGAGTGCCTCGATTTCGGGGTATACGGCCTTGATTTTCTGAATGTAAGGCTCGATTTCCTTGCGGTCCTTGTCGGCTTTCGAGCCGAAGACCATCTTGATAAGACTGGCAACTATATCCATAGGTTGTTCTGTTTGCGGAAGTTTCCGGAGTACGAAATCTTACAAAAGTAGTGATTTCTTTTCAAACCGCCAAGCAGGCACAGGCAATTTTGTGCCAACTTCGGTTGCGGAGGTCGGCAGACAGGTGGAAAATTATGTTACTCTCTGATTGTCAGTCTTCGGCGGACTTCTCGAACTTGTAGAGCCGGTCGCCGCGGCGGATTAGTCCGGGCGTATGGATGGCGCACAGCTGTCCCTGCACGACGGAGGGCACGGGCGTGCCGTCGGGGCCGTGGAGTTCGTCGAGCCGCTGTTCGGCTACGCCCGTAGTCGGTCCCATGAAGAAGATTTCTTCGCCTGCATGCAGCGGGGCCGCTTCGACAAGGACTTCGGCCACGGAGAGTTTCTTGAAGAAGTTCGTCACCTTGCCCACATAGACCTTGCGCCGTGTGGCGGCCGAACCGTAGTGGGTGCTGTGTTCGGCGACGGGGCGCCCGGCGTAGTAGCCCTCCCAGAATCCGCGGTTGAAAACCGTTTGCAGCCGCTCCTTGAGCCCGGCGGCGAATTCGGGCGTATAAGTTCCTGCTTCGATGGCGCGCAGGGCCCGGTCGTAGTACTCGACCACGCGCTTGACGTATTCGGCGCCGCGGGCGCGTCCTTCGATTTTGAGGACCCGGACCCCCGCGGCGACGAAGCGGTCGAGGAAGTCGATGGTGCAGAGGTCCTTGGGCGAGAGCACGTATTGCCCGTCGACGTCCAGCGCCGCTCCGGTCTCCTGGTCGGTGACGGTATATTTGCGGCGGCACAGCTGGCGGCAGGCGCCGCGGTTGGCCGAGCAGCCCGTTTCGTAGAGCGAAAGGTAGCACTTGCCCGAAATCGACATGCAGAGCGCTCCGTGGGCGAACATTTCGATTTCGACCAGTTCGCCCCGCGGGCCGCGGATGTCGTTCTCGGCGATTTCGCGGTGGATGCGCGCCACCTGCTCCAGCGTCAGTTCGCGCGCCAGCACCACCGTGTCGGCCCACTGCGAAAAGAACTTGACGGCTTCGGAGTTGGAGATGTTGCTCTGGGTCGAAATGTGGACCTCGACCCCCACGCGGCGGGCATAGAGGATGGCGGCCATGTCGGTGGCGATGATGGCATCGACCCCCTCGGCCTTGGCGCGGTCGATGACCTCGTGGACGGTGGCTATCTCCTCCTCGTAGACGACGGTGTTGACCGTCAGATAGGCTTTCAGCCCGGCTTCATGGGCGATAGCGACGATGCGGGCCAGGTCGTCGGGGGTGAAGTTGGCCGCCGAGGCCGACCGCATGTTGAGCTGTCCGATGCCGAAGTAGACCGAGTCGGCGCCCGCCTGGATGGCGGCCGCCAGGGCCTCGTAGGAGCCTACCGGGGCCATGATTTCGATGTCGCTGCGCAGCATTGCGTTCAATGTGGAATTCACAATTCAGAATTCATGATTTAGCGGGACGGACTTTGCTAAAACGTTTTAATTGCAGGCTTCCGATTGTGAATTATGAATTTTTAATTATGAATTATTTGTTTCTGCCCATCAGTCCGGCGGCGAATTCGCGCAGGGGCGCGGTGCGGGCCGGGTCGGCCGAAAGGGTCTCCAGCTGGGCCAGCGCCCGCTCGAAACGCAGTTCGATTTGCTGTTCGGTCAGATGGGGCACGTCGAGCCGGTCGTAGATGGCTTTCACGGCGGCGATTTTCCGCTCGGCCGGCATCTTGCTGTCGTCCAGCAGGTTGCGCAGCTCGTTGCGCGTGGCTTCGTCGGCGCGGCTCATGGCCGTGACCATCAGATAGGTTTTCTTGCCCTCCAGGATGTCGCCGCCGATGGCCTTGCCCAGGCGTTCGTCGCCGTAGCTGTCCAGCAGGTCGTCCTGCAGCTGGAACGCGAGTCCCAGCTCGATGGCGAAACGCCGGAGCTTGCGGCAGTCGTTCTCCGAAGCGCCGCCCAGCAGGGCCCCGATGAGCACCGACCCGGCGAGCAGGGCGGAGGTCTTCAGTTCGATCATGTGCATGTATTCGACGACCGAAACTTTCTGCTTCTTCTCGAAATCCATGTCGTACTGCTGTCCCTCGCATACTTCGAGCGCCATGTCGTCGAACGTGGCAAGCACCTGCGGGAGCTTGTCGGCGGGCAGTCCGCACAGCAGCCGGTAGGCGTAGATCAGCATGGCGTCGCCCGAGAGGATGGCCACGTTCTGCCCCCACCTGGCGAAGACCGAGGGCTTGCCGCGGCGGATGGCGGCGTTGTCCATGATGTCGTCGTGCAGCAGGGTGAAGTTGTGGAACACCTCGACGGCCCCTGCGGCCGGGAGGGCCTGCTGGACGTTGTCGGCGAAAACGGCGTGCGCCAGCAGCACCAGCATGGGGCGCAGGCGCTTGCCCCCGCCGGAGAGCGAATAGGCGATGGGGGCGTAGAGAAGTTCCGGTTCGGCGGGAAACTCGGTTTGCGCCAGGTAATTCTCGATAAGGGTTTGCAGCTGCTCGTTCGTGTACATGTTTCCGTAGGTTCATTTACATGCAGGTTTTCTCGCCTCGGCAAAGCCCGCCAGCGGTCTCTGCCCTCGGCTTATCGAAAACGTTCATAATCGGCTCCAAAAATAGCGAAAAAGTTTGAAGTTCCCGAATTTTTGCTTACCTTTGAAATAGCAAATCCAAACACAACCTTATCTTTCCCATGAAAAAACTGGCTATCGGAATCGACATCGGGGGCATCAACACGGCTTTCGGACTTGTCGACGAGCAGGGCGACCTCTACGCCGAATCGGTCATTTCAACTAAAAAATACCCTTATTTCGACGACTATCCCGCCTACGTGCGCGACCTCTGCGAAGCGATGCGGGCGCTGGCCGACAGCCTGTCGTTCGAATATGAGCTCACGGGTATCGGCATCGGAGCCCCCAACGCCAACTACCACCGCGGCACGATCGAGAATCCGGCCAACCTGTGGAAGTTCCGCGAGGGCGAGAAGAACCCCGACGAGAGCCGCCGCGTGTTCCCGCTGGTCGACGATATTGCCAAGTGCTTCAACGGGGTGCGCACGCTGATGACCAACGATGCGAACGCCGCGACTATCGGCGAGATGGTCTACGGCAACGCCCGGGGCATGCGCGATTTCGTCATGATTACGCTCGGCACGGGTCTGGGGTCGGGGTTCGTCTCCAACGGCGAGATGATTTACGGCCACGACGGTTTTGCCGGAGAGTTCGGCCATGTGTGCGTCGAGCGCAACGGCCGTCAGTGCGGCTGCGGGCGCCGCGGCTGTCTGGAAGCCTACGTGTCGGCCACGGGTATCAAGCGCACGGTTTTCGAGCTCATGGCTACGATGAGCGAGCCGAGCAAGCTGCGCGACATCGCGTTCACCGACCTCGACGCTTCGATGATTTCGGTGGCGGCCGAGCAGGGCGATGCCGTGGCCAAGGAGGCGTTCCGCTACACGGGCGAAATGCTGGGCCGGGCGCTGGCCGACGTGGTGACCATCACTTCGCCCGAAGCGATTTTCCTGTTCGGCGGTCTGTCGAAAGCGGGCAAGCTGATTTTCGAGCCTACGCAGTGGTACATGGAGGAGAATATGATGTTCACCTTCAAGAACAAGGTCAAACTGCTCCCGAGCGGCATTCAGAGCAAGAACGCCGCCATCCTCGGCGCTTCGGCGCTGATTTGGCAGGAGCTGGTGAAATAAAAGGCTGGATTTCCGGTCGGGGCGGGGCGCGCAGGGCGTCCCGCCCTTTTTGGTTGGAGACGGAACCGATACGGCGGGTAATTGACGGGCCGTGCGGAGAAAAAATCCCTGCCTTTTAATAATTTGTCCAAGTCGGGAGAGCGGGCCGGGTTTAATTTTGTAAACCGATAACCGAAACCCATATCGGACAACCTAATTCAATACTTATTTAACCATGAAACGTTTCAAACTTCTGACCTTGCTTTTGTCGTTGTTCGTCGGTGCGGGCGCAGTCTCGTGCGCCGATAAGGACGACCCTGCTACCCCCCCCCTCACGGAACCCGGCGATTTGGGCCCGTGTACGGTCTCCCCGGTAGGTGCGGGGGCGTTCAAGGACGCTTATCTGACGCTCGAATTCGAGGCTGCCCCGACGCTGGGCACGAGCGGTGAAATCCGGATTTTCCGGGCCGACGACGATACGGAGGTTGACCGCATCGATATGGCGGAAGTGGCCAAGGGGCACGAACGGATGGAGAAAAACCAAATCATCAATACGATGCACGACGTGATAGGTCCCAAGGGGCTGAAGCGCTACCGCATCGTCAACTACGAACCTGTGACGCTCGACGGCAACACCGTGACGATTCGTCCCCACTACGACGTGTTGGAGTACGGCACGGAGTACTATGTGACCATCGACAAGGGCGCGCTGACGGCCGAGGGATTCGCCGGAATCGCGGCCAAGGAATGGAGCTTCTCGACCAAGGCCAAGCCGCGGGGCGCCGTGGTTACCGTGGGCGCTGAGAATGCCGATTTCCGCACGGTGCAGGCCGCGCTCGACTACGGCTACGGGCTGGGCAAGGATGCGGCGCTCGAAATCCGGATTCTGCCGGGCCAATACGAGGAACAGCTGTTCATGCGCTATAACAACAACATCACGCTCAAGGGTATGGGCGCCGGACCCGATGACGTGCGGATTTTCTATTACAACGGCGACGACCTCAACGGCGGTGTCGGCGGTTCGACCAGCGTGGCGGGCAACGATGCCGACAAGCCCAAGGTCGGCGACGCGATAGGCTACGCCGGAGGCCGCGGGGTGATGCTCGTGGAATCGTGCGACAACCTGCGCTTCGAGAATCTGACGCTCGAAAACACCCGCGGCGCCGGTGCGCAGGCCGAAGCGCTCTACAACAACGACAACAGCGGCGACTGCGGGCTGGTGGCCGTGAACTGCAAGTTCCTGGGCTATCAGGACACGCTCAATCTGAAAGGTTACTGCTGGTTCTACAACTGCTTGGTGGCGGGCGACGTCGACTTCATCTGGGGCGGTGCCACGGCGGCCCTGTTCGAGCAATGCGAAATCCGGGTGATGAACAGCGGTGCCTACATTGTCAACGCGCGTGTCAACCAGGCAAACGGTTACCGCAAAGGATTCGTCTTCCTGGGCTGCCGGCTGACCAAGGACGCCGGAGTGGGCGCGGGTTCCTCGTGGCTGGCGCGTCACGGCGAGGACAAGAGCAACGACAATGTGACGTTCGTCGACTGCAAGATGGACGACCATATTGCCAAGGAGGGCTGGTACAAGAACGACGAACTGAAGTTCACGCCGTTGCCCATGACGGCCGAGCACGGACTGAAGGAGTACGGCACAACGACGCTCAGCGGCGGTGCCTACGACCTGACGTCGCGTCTGTCGTGTGCCTACGCACTGACGGCCGAAGATGTGGAGAGCCACTACAAGGACCGCGCGACGGTGCTGAGCGGCTACACCAAGAAAGCCCAGTGGACGGAGTAACGAAGAGTGCCCAATAGCAAGAGCGGGGAATAATCGGCCGATTATTCCCCGCTTTCATTGTCATTCTGAGCGGAGCGAAGAATCTTTCGGAATCATTCCCGAACGTAGTGCGGCATCGGGTCGGGAAGCTCCATCGAATACTCCACCAATCCGCCCACGACACCGTTCTGACGCCAAGCGGTCTGGTAGATCAGCTTGCGCACGCCGCGCTTCTGGATGGTGTAGACGTTGCGGCCGCCCTCGTCCAGAAGCCGGCGGATGATGGCCTGCGACCGTTCGTTGTGGCAGGGGATGAGCGAGCGGCCCTGCACATCGCCGTTGACCTCGCGCGAACGCCGGTTCTGATAGAGGACGACGCCTTCGGTGTCGCACACGGTGACGGCGCAGTCGAGCTCGTCGTTCCAACGGCTGAAATCCGGGGTTGTCATAGGTCGTGACCGCAGTAGGAGAGGTTGAAACTCTTGTTGCAGATGGGGAAATCGGAAATCCCCTCGCCGCGCACGGCCAGCGCGAGGGCCAGCCAGTTGTGGAGGCTCGGGTCCTTGATGCGGACGGCGGCGATGCGCCCCTCGGGGTCGGTGACGGCGACGTGGCAGGTCTCGCCGCGCCAGCCCTCGACCAGCCCGAACGAAAGCGACGACGGGGCCAGCGCGGCGGTGTAGTCGGGAGCCGGGCAGGGGGTGGGCCCTGCGGCGTATTTCTGTTCGTAGAGTTCCAGCAGGCGGTCGATGTAGCCGGCCGACTGGGCCGCTTCGCGGCAGCGCTCCGTCAGGCGGGCCATGACGTCGCCTTGCTGCTGGACGATGCTCCGGTGGTGCAGGCACTTGGCGAACGAAGCCCACGGGTGGGAGGTGCGGATGTCGCGCGCGAGGCCGCTGGCGCGGGCGGCCTGGCCCACGCCGCCGATGCGCTGCATCTCCTCGCGCGGCACGATGCCGCACTGCTCGAACCGCGCCAAAAGGGTGGGCGACGACTCGATGTCGCGGCACACCTCGGCGTAGCGGCGGGCGATTTCGCCGACGTTGCGGCGAATCATGCGGGCTTTTTCGGGGGTGAGCGGGTGGTCGGTGCCGTGGGGCCGGACGAGCCCTTTGCCGAACCGGTTGCCGCACCACGCCTGCGTGGTGTTGATGGTGAGGGTGCGCAGCGCTTCGCAGGCCACCTGCCCCAGCTGGTAGCCGACGTCCATCGAAAGGGCGCCCGTGTCGGCAATTTGCATGGCCATGCGTTCGAGTTCGAGGGCTACGGTGCGTTCGCGCTCCAGCTCGGCGGGCCGCTCGCGCTTGGTGAGCTTTTCGACGGCCTCGGCGAAAGCGGTGGCGTGTGCTACGGCGCTGTCGCCCGCGACCGTCTCGGCCAGGCACATCCGGCGCAGGAGGTTGTCGGTGTGCTCGAACAGATGTTCGACGCCGCGGTGCTGGTAGCCCAAGGCGATTTCGAGGTGGAGCACCTGCTCGCCGTTGCAGATGAAGCGGAACGCTCCGGGCTCGATGATGCCCGCGTGGATAGGCCCGACGTTGACTTCGTGGAGCGAACCGCCCTTCATGGTGTAGAACGGATAGTTGTCCATCGAACTGCTGCGGTCGAAGCGGTCGAACGGAAAACGCAGCGGCTTGGGCCACGGCATGCTGTCGAACCGCACGCCGTAGCGCTCGGCGATGTCGCGCTCGAAGGGATGGAGCGCCGGGTGCAGGGCCGTGAGCGACGGCAATGCCGTTTCGTCGTGATACCCCATCGCGTGCGAAGCGAGGAGCACCTGTCCCGTGTTGTCATCGAGCAGCAGGCAGAAGAAACGCAGCCGGTCGCCGGACGGCAGGGCAAAATAATGGGCCACGTGGTAGCGCACGTCGGCGAGTTTGGCGGCCAGGTCGTTATAAAAGTCGGCATAGCTCACCTCGGGAATCTTGCCGAGGGCTGCGGCCGGAGCGGTGTTGTCGGTTATAAGCCAGTTCATAGGAGGGCGATTTGGTCGATGAGCGTGCGCAGTGCTTCGGGCTGCCAGAGCCCCAGCACCACGGCAGCCAGCAGCAGCAGGAGAGCCGACCACGAAAGGGCCTTGTCGGCCTTGGAGGGGTGCAGCTCGTCCTGGTTGGGCTGGTAGCAGAGCCGCAGCATGCGCAGGCAGAACGAATAGATGACGATACAAAGGAGCAGCAGCATGCACCCCACGAGCCACCATTTGCCGGCGGCGATGCTTTCGCGCAGAATCATCAGCTCCGAGATGAAGAGCGGCGAGGGCGGAAAGGCCATCACGACGACCATGCCGACGAGCAGCCCGACGGCCCCGACGCGGTTGATGCGGATGTAGTCGCCGATGCGGTTGATGCGGTAGCCGTTGTAGACCTGTCGCACGACCCCCATCTGGAGGAAAAGACTGCTCTTGACGAAGGTGTGGCAGACTACATGGAACACGGCGGCCCAGACCCCGGCGCCGCCGATGCCCAGTCCGATGGCGGCGATGCCCATGTTCTCGACCGTGGAGTAGGAGAGGAAGCGCTTGTAGTTGTTGGTGCGGCGCAGGAACAGGGCCCCGATGGCGAGCGACAGGACGCCCACCAACAGCAGCACGGACTTCGCCCACCCGAAGACTTCGGTTCCGGCCAACAGGCGGTAGACGCGCAGGATGGCCAGGAAGCCGGCGTTGACGAGCCCGGTCGAAATCAGCGCGGCGGCGGGAGCCGGAGCGGCGAAATTGGCGTCGACGCCCACGGTGTAGAGCGGGAAAAACTCCATCTTGCAGCTGTAACCGCAGAGGATGAGCAGGAACGCGATTTTGAGGTAGAGCGGATTGCCCTGCGCGGCGACGGCGGCGACCGCCCCGTAGGAGAGCGACTCGCACTTGGTGGCGGCGGCCAGCAGCAGGATGCCGAGGTAGGCCATGGCGATGCCCGTGGAGCAGACGAAGACGTATTTCCAGGCCGCTTCGAGCGTCTGCGCCGTGCGGCGGTGGTAGATGATGCCTGCCGAACAGAGGGTGGTGGCTTCGAGGAAAATCCAGGTCACGGCCATGTTGGCGGCGAAGTAAGCGCCAGCGATGGCCACGGTGAGCAGCATCACGAGGGCGAAGTAGGTGCGGGTCTGCCGCAGGTCGCACTCGGAGAGGTAAGTCTCGGAATGGTGGAAGACCCAGAACGAAACGACGACGAGCAACAGGTAGAACAACGACCCTGCGGCGTCGAACGCGAAGAGCGTCCCGACCGCCGAACCGTAACCTCCGGCGGCGAAGAGCCACGCGGCGAAAGCGGCCTGGACGAGGTAGAAGACGAGCCCTGCGAAGTGGACGGCGCGGCGGCTGCGGGCTGCCAGCGCCGAAGCGGCGGCGAGCCCCGAAAGCAGAAACGTGAGTATGGGAATGGTCATGGCGTCAGTCTTTTACGTGGGTGAGGGCGTCGGCGTCGTCGGCGTGGATCTTGCCGTCGATCTTGGTGAAGAAGACCCCTAACATGAGCACCGACATGAGGATGTCGAGCAGGATGGCGATGCCGATAAGGAACGGCATTTCGACCCCGATGGCCGTGGAAAAGAGGAACACGCCGTTCTCGATGACGAGGAACCCGACCAGATGCGAGAAGAGCCGCTGCCGCAGGACGATGAGAATCAACCCGCTCAGCAGGGCGTAGAGCGCCACGCCGAAGAAGACGAGGTCGACGGTCGAATCGGCGATGTAATAGGTCACCGATGCGCTGACGACGAGCGCCGCGAGCGAGAGCAGCAGGGCGTGGAACTGCGAGGTGCCCGACGTGCGGACGCGGTTGATTTTGGTTTTGCGGATGATGCGGAACAAGATGGCCGGGACGACTATGGCCTTGAAAATCAAGGTTTCCAGGGCTATGAACCCGAGCTCGGCGGGCGCGATGGTGTGCAGCCGCAGCAGGGCGATGGCGAACAGCAGCCACCCTTGCAGCATCATGATGGACGCGAAGTTGCGGAACCGCTCGGTGATGGAGAGGTAGACGAGCGAAACGACGTAGAGGATTACGAGCGGGAGAATCATGCCAGTCCGATGTTGAGTTGCAGCAGGTAGGCCGTGAAGAAAGCCAGCGCGGCCAGCGCTGCGACGGTGAGTATGAAAGTGGTGTTGCGGACGAGTTTGTTGCGCGCCTGCGTCGATTCGACCACGCCGACCGAAACCCCGGTCAGCAGGAGAGCCAGCGGAGCGGCGACCCACCAGCGCAGGCAGAACGCCGCGGCGAGCGTGTCGGCGGCCAGGAGCGAGAAGAGGGCCGTTTTGAGCCAGCCGGCCATCTTGATCATCGCCAGGTCGACGCCGCAGTAGTCCAGACACATGACCTCGTGGATCATGGTCAGTTCGAGGTGGGTGCGCGGGTCGTCGACGGGCACGCGGCCGCTCTCGGTGAAGACGATTTTGACGAGGACGTAGGCCGTGAGCAGCAGGACGATGACGAACTGCGCGCCGGGCATGACGGCGGGGTCGAAGATGCGGGCGAATGACGTGCAGCCCGTCAGGAGGGCGAGCGTACCGCCTGCAAGCATCAGCGCGGGCTCGACCAACGCGCCGTAGAGCGCTTCGCGGCTGGCGCCCATGCCCTCGAACGCACTGCCCGTGTCCATGGCGGCGAGAATCAGGGCGAAGCGCCCGAGGGCGAGCGTGTAGGCCATGCAGACGAGGTCGCCCTCGAACGCGAGCTGGGGCCGGAGGTCGCCGACGGGAATCGTCAGCGCGGCGACGATGGCCGCCCCCAGGTAGACCGACGGCGCGGTGCGGAACAGCGCGGTAGTCGTGGACGAATAGACGGCCCCCTTGCGCAGATGCAGGCGCAGGTCGTAGAGGTGCTGCATGAAACGGATGCCGCGGCGGCCTGCGAGCCGGGCCCGGATGCGGTTGATAAGGCCCGGCGTGGCGAGCGCGACCGCCAAGAGCAGAAAAGTATTGAGCAAGGTCATGGTCAGAGCAGATGAAGAACGGACAAGAGGAATACCAACACGAGGAACGCCAGCGCGAAGAGGATATAGCTGTTGATTTTACCCGTGCGCAGACGCATGGCGCGCTGGTTCAGCAGCCGCAGGGCTTCGACCCACCAGGCGGCGAAAAGCCGGTCGATGCGGTCCTTGCGGCGGATGTCGTAGCGGTGGGCGGAGGGGAAAATCTCGCTTTTGGCCACGGCGTCGCCCTCGCCTTTCTGCTGGGTGAGCGACGGAACGATGGATTGCAGTCCCTCGGAAAAGGATTCGCCCGTGTACTGCATCCGCACGTTGGGCGAAGTGAAGCCGCAGCCCCAGGTAGGCCCCTGCGCGACGGTCCGGCTGCGCAGGGTGCGGGCGCGGAGCCATGCCAGCAGGCCGATGACCCCGACGAGCAGCCACGCCGTGCGGCCTACGGCCGAGAGGACGGGCGAGAGGAGAAAATCGGAGACGGCGGGCGGGGCGGCGAGGAAGAACCCGGCGGCACGGCCGACGATACCCACGGCGGTCGCGGGGAAGAAACCCACGAAAAGGATGCCTGCGAGCGGCAGGGCCATGGCGGCGATGCGGAAGCTGTCGGCCTCGGCGGCTTCGGCCACCTCGTGGGTGCGGGGCGACCCGAGAAAGACGGTGCCGTAGAGCTTGGTGAAGGCGAGCACGACGATGCCGCCGATAAGGGCCAGCGCGACCACTCCGGCCACTGATGCGAGGACGCTGCCGCCTGCGGCGATGCCCTTGAACAGCCCGAGGTAAATCAACAGCTCGGAGACGAATCCGTTGAGGGGCGGCAGGGCGCAGATGGCGGCGGCGCCGACCAGAAAGAGCAGGGCCGTGAGGGGCATGTGCTTGGCGAGCCCGCCCAGCGCGTCGAGCGAAGTGGTGTGGGTCTGCGTCAGCACGTTGCCCGCGCCGAAGAACAGCAGCGACTTGAAGAACGAGTGGTTGAGGGTGTGGAGCAGCGCTCCGGCCATGCCGCAGAGGGCGACGGAGGGGTGACCCGACGCCTTGCCGAGGAGCGCGACGCCCGCACCGATGAGGATGACGCCGACGTTCTCGATGGACGAATAGGCCAGCAGGCGCTTGACATCGTTCTGCGAAGCGGCGAGGATGACGCCCCACAGCCCGGTGGCGATACCGGCGACGAGGACGATCACTCCCGCGGTGTGGAGCGCGGCAGAGGTATCGAGAGCGGCCACGACGCGCAGAATGCCATAGACCCCCGTTTTTATCATGACGCCCGACATCAGCGCCGAGACGTGCGACGGAGCGGCAGGGTGCGCTTCGGGCAGCCAGACGTGCATGGGGAAAAGCCCGGCCTTCATGCCGAACCCGGCGAGGAAGGCCACAAAGAGCGGCAGAAACCGATGTTCGGCGAAGTAGGGAACCAGCGCGGCGAACGAAGCAGACCCGGTGGCGGCGTGGAGCCGGACGAACCCGACGACGAGCAGCACGAACCCGATGTGCATCATGATGAGGTAGGACAAGGCCGCGCGCCGGACCTCGCGCCGCTCGGCGTCGAAAAGAATCAGGATGAACGAAGCGACGGTCATCAACTCCCAGAAGAAGAGGAACGAATAGCCGCCGTCGGAAGCCACGACGCCCAACATGGAGAGCGACATGACGGTCAGAGCGGTATAGTGGAGCGAGACGTGGGCCGGGGACTTGCGGTCGAGGGCGTGGCTCAGATAACCGCGCGAATAGAGCACGGCGGCCACGGCGCCGACAGCGATGAGGAGCACGAAGAACGCCGACAGGGGGTCGAGCGACCCGCTGTCGCGCCCCAGCACCAAGCTGTCGAATGCCCAGAGCGGCCGGGGCTCACCGCCGGCCAACACGCCCACGGCGCAGGCCGAGAGCGCGACGGCTCCGGCAGCGGTGAAAGCCAGCGCCGTCCAGACCTTGGTCCGGAGCGGGGCGGCGCAGATGGCCGCCGCGATGCCTGCGAGGGCGAAAAGGGTGTAGAGGAAGAACATCTGTTGCGAGGTGAAAGTTTGTTATTCAATGCATAATTCAGAATTCACAATTCATAATTGCTGCTCGTCTTTTCAAATATGGCAGAGAAAGCGTCCGGTTGAAATCATTCAATTGTGAATTCTTAATTATGAATTGTGAATTGTATTGACCACCGACGCCATGACCACGGCCGTGAGGGCGGCGGTTTCGGTGCGCAGGCGCTGGGTGCCGAGGGTGATCTCCTCGAACCCGCAGGCTATTGCGGCGTCGATTTCGCGGGGCGAGAAATCGCCCTCGGGACCGATGAGCACCAAGGCCGCTTCGCCGGGATGCAGCGCCGCGGGCAGATATTGTTTGCCTGCTTCGCTGCGAGCCTGGTCGCAGTGGGCGATGAACCTGCGCCCCTCGAACGGCGCTTCAAGCACCTCCCGCAGGGGTGCGAGGGGCCGGAGCTCGGGCCGGAACGCCTTGAGCGACTGCTTGATGGCCGCCGTGATGACCTTTTCGCCCCGCTGCGGCCGGAAGACCCGCCGCTCGCTGTGGTCGGTTTCGAGCGGCACGATGGCCGTGACCCCCACCTCGGTGGCCTTTTCGAGGAACCACTCGAAGCGGTCGGCGTTCTTGGTCGGCGCGACGCCCATGACGAGCCGGTAGGGCAGGGGCTCGAAATCGTGCACCGTTTCGACCGCCTCGACCGTGCAGCGGCGCGGGTCGGCGCTGACGATGCGGCAGCGGTAGAGCGTACCCCGCCCGTCGGTCAGGTGGAGAGAGTCGCCCTCGGCGAGCCGCAGCACCCGCACGCAATGGCGCGACTCCTCCTCGCCGAGCGTGTGGAGGGGCGGAACGAAATCGGGATCGTAAAAAAGTTGCATGGCTCTGTCGGATTTCGTATATTTGGCACGCATAACCGCGCGCGGCCGCAAAGGTATACATTATATAGGTAATAAGGAACGAAAAAACGCATAAAACTTCCGACCCGATGAAACGCATGCTCTTCTTCACATTCATCCTGCTTATGTCCGCATCGTGCAACACGCAAAACAAGACGGCGGAGAATCCCTTTTTCTCCGCCTGGGAGACGCCCTACGGCGTACCGCCTTTCGACAAGATCCGGCCCGAGCACTTCATGCCCGCTTTCGAGCGTGCGATGTCGCTGCACGACGCCGAAATCGACGCCATCGTCTCGAACCACGACGAACCGACGTTCGAGAACGTAATCGCGGCCTACGACCGTTCGGGGCGGATGCTCGAACAGGTGGGGCTGGTGTTCGGCATGCTGTGCGAGGCCGAGAGCAGCGAACAGCTGCGCGCGCTGCAAGAGCAGGCGATGCCGCTGCTGACGGCCCACGACGACAAGATAGGGATGAACGAACGGCTTTTCGCCAAGGTCAAGGCGGTCTACGACCGCCGTGCCGAATTCGGGCTGGGAGCCGACGAAACCCGCCTGCTGGAAGAGACCTACCGCGCGTTCGTCCGCTCGGGCGCGCTGCTCGGCGAGGAAGAGAAAGCGCGGCTCAAGGCCATCAACGAAGACCTGGCCCTCGTGTCGGTGAAGTTCAGCGCCAACCTGCTGGCCGAGAACAACAAGTTCGTGCTTGAACTCACGGCCGAAGACCTCGAAGGGATTCCGAACAACGCCCGCGAACTGGCGCGCGACAAGGCGCAGGAACTGGGCCGCGGCGGCAAGTACGTCTTCACGCTCCACAAACCCAGCCTGATTCCGCTGCTGACCTACTCGAAGCGCCGCGACCTGCGCGAACAGGCCTACAAAGCCTATCTGAACCGCGGCAGCAACGGCGATGAACACGACAACAACCAACTTATCAACGACTTCATCCGCCTGCGGACCGAAAAGGCGCACCTGCTGGGCTATCCCTCCTATGCGGCCTATGTGACCGACGGGGAGATGGCCGGGACCCCGGCGGCGGTCTACGCACTGCTCGACGAGATATGGACCCCGGCGCTGAAAAAGGCCCGGGAGGAACTGGCCGAAATGGAGACCCTGTTCAAGGCCGATTATCCCGGGGAGACGTTCGCTTCGTGGGACTGGTGGTACTATGCTGAGAAACTGCGCAAGAAAAACTATGCGCTCGACGAGGAGATGCTGACCCCCTATTTCTCGCTGGCGAACGTGCAGACGGGCGTCTTCTTTCTGGCCAACAGGCTCTACGGAATCACGTTCCGCCCCATCGCCGTGCCGGTCTATCATCCGGAGGTGACGGCCTACGAAGTGCTCGATGCCGACGAATCGCACCTCGGAGTGCTCTATTTCGACTACTTTCCCCGCGAGGGCAAGAGCCAGGGCGCGTGGTGCGGCAACTATGTGGAACAGAGCTACGACGACGAGGGCAAGCGCATCGCGCCCGTGGTCTCCATCGTGGCAAACTTCACCCGCCCGACGCGCAACACCCCGGCCCTGCTGACGATGGACGAAGCGGCGACCCTTTTCCACGAATTCGGCCATGCGCTGCACTTCCTGTTCCACGACGTGAAGTACCGCGGGCTGACCGAAGTGGAGGGCGATTTCGTGGAACTGCCCTCGCAGGTGATGGAAAACTGGGCTTTCGAGCCCGAGATGCTGCGCCACTATGCCGTACACTACCGCAGCGACGAAGTGATGCCGCAGCACCTGGTCGAGAAGATGCGCCGCAGCTCGCTTTTCAACCAAGGGTTCCAGACGACCGAGCTGATTGCCGCGTCGCTCTCGGACATGGACATCCATTCGGTCGAGGAGTACGAGCCGTTCGACGCGGCGGAATTCGAGCGCCGGGCGCTCAACGAAAAGCGCGGGCTGATTCCGCAAATCGAACCCCGCTACCGCTATCCCTACTTCAGCCACATCTTCGACGGCGGCTACTCGGCGGGCTATTATTTCTATACGTGGGCCGAGGTGCTGGACAAGGATGCGTTCGAGGCCTTCCGCGAGAGCGGCGACCTGTTCGACAAGCAGACCGCCGCACGCTTCCGCCGCCTGCTGTCGCGCGGCGGCTCGGAAGACGGCATGACCCTCTACCGTACGTTCCGCGGCAAGGACCCCGACAAGACGGCGATGCTCGTGGCCCGCGGTTTGATGGAACGGCCCCGTCCTGCGGCCGATTCGCTGGCGGTACCGACTTTGCAATGAAAAATGAAAAATTAAGAATTAAAAATCATTCTTGTACACAACAAAGGTTTCCTCTGTCATTCTGAACTTCCTCTGTCATTCTGAACGAAGTGAAGAATCTGTTGTACGGATAGTCGACAGCGTTTCCCCTTGTTTCCTTTCTCATTGATCCCGCTCTCGGCGGGCCCCGTTGGGAGAGATGGAGTCTCGAAAACACAAATGGAAGAAATCCGAATAATATTGCTGAAAAGATGAAAAAAACGTTTTGGATAATGACCCTTGCAGCTTTTGCGGCAGGATGCGCCGACAACTCGATTCCGCGGGCCCAGCTGCCCGAACTGGACACCACCAACCCGCTGCTGGCCCAGTGGGAGACGCCCCATGCCACGCCGCCGTTCTCGAAAATCGAGCTCGCCCACTACGAACCTGCGTTCGAGGCGGCCATCGCGTGCCAGCGTGCCGAAATCGACGCCATTGTGAACAACCCGGCCAAGCCGACGTTCGGCAACACGATTGCGGCGCTGGAACGGAGCGGCGAACTCCTCGGCCGCATCGAGGGGGTGTTCTACAACCTGCTGAGCGCCGACACGTCGGACGAGATGCAGGAAATAGCCCTGCGCGTGCAGCCCAAGCTGACGGAGCTGTCGAACGACATTTCGCTCAATCCCGAATTGTTCGCGCGGGTAAAGGCGGTCTACGAACACCCGGGCTGCTGCCTGAAGAAAGACGACAAGAAACTGCTGGAAGACACCTACAAGAGCTTCGCCCGCAACGGCGCGGCGCTGTCGGACGCAGACAAGGAACTCTACCGCCAGTATACCTCCGAACTTTCGGCCCTGACGCTTCAGTTCGGGCAGAATGCGCTGGCGGCGACCAACGCGTTCGCGCTCAACATCACCGACCCGAAGCAGGTGGCCGAACTGCCTGCTTTCGTCAAGGAGGGGATGGCGGCCGACGCCAAGGCCCGCGGCGAAAAGGGCTGGACCGTGACCTTGCAGGCACCGAGCTATGTGCCGTTCGTCACCTACTCGTCGAACCGTGCGCTCAAGGAAAAACTTTGGCGCGCCTACAACTCGCGCGCGCTGGGCGGCCAATACGACAACACGGAAATCGTCAGAAAGATAGCCAACACGCGTCTGAAGATAGCCAACCTGCTGGGCTACAAGTGCTATGCCGACTACGTGCTGGAACGCCGCATGGCCAAGGACACCCCGACGGTCGAGGCGTTCCTGGAAGAACTGCTGGCGGCGACCAAGGAACATGCCGACCGCGAGTGCCGGACGGTCAGCGACTATGCCGCGAAACTCGGCTTCGAGGGTGAGCTCATGCCGTGGGACTGGGGCTATTACAGCCAGAAGTACCGCGATGCCGAATATGCGCTCAACGACGAAGTGGTGAAACCCTATTTCCAACTCGAAAACGTGAAGAAAGGGGTCTTCCTGCTGGCGAACAAACTTTACGGGCTGAACTTCACGCCCAACCCGGAAATCGACGTCTACCATCCGGATGTGACGGCCTACGACGTGACCGACGAAAAAGGCCGCTTCATGGCGGTGCTCTACCTCGACTTCTTCCCGCGTGCGTCGAAGCGTTCGGGCGCGTGGATGACCGAATACCGCGGTACGAAAATCGTGGACGGCGAGGAGACGCGGCCGCTGGTGTCGCTGGTGATGAATTTCACGAAGCCCACCGGGGAGAAACCCTCGCTGCTGACGTTCGACGAAGTGGAGACGTTCCTCCACGAATTCGGCCACTCGCTGCACGGCATGCTGGCCGAGGGACGCTACGAATCGCAGACGGGCACGAGCGTCTACCGCGATTTTGTGGAACTGCCCTCGCAAATCATGGAAAACTGGGCGACGGAAAAGGAATTCCTCGACCTGTGGGCCGTACACTACCGGACGGGCGAACCCATCCCGGCCGAAATCGTGGAGAGCATCGTGGCGGCGAAGAATTTCCTGGCGGCCTACGGCAATGTCCGCCAGCTGTCGTTCGGCATGACCGACATGGCATGGCACACGATTGCGGAACCCTACGAGGGCGATGTGGTGGCTTTCGAGCGGGCGTCGATGGCTCCGACGCAGGTACTGCCTGCGGTCGACGGCACGGCGATGGCCCCGGCGTTCAGCCATATCTTCTCGGGCGGCTATGCGGCGGGCTACTACGGCTACAAATGGGCCGAGGTGCTGGAAGCCGACGCGTTCTCGCTCTTCAAGGAAAAAGGCATCTTCAACCGCGAAGTCTCGGGCTCGTTCCGCGACAACGTACTCTCCAAGGGCGGCACCGAGGACCCGATGGACCTGTATGTCCGTTTCCGCGGCCACAAACCCGAAACCCGGGCGCTGATTGAGAAGATGGGATTGAAGAAAGAGAATTGAATTTCACAGTTCACAGTCGGGGATAGTCCCCTTCGGCAAAAATCGCGCGGTCTTCGGACTGCGCGGTTTTTTGCAGCCTTGTACGACCCGGAACGGCGGAGGTCACGGCTTCCGCCGGTGCGGTCGGCAGATTCAGCGGTCCACTGGCGGTGTTTTACGGAATGTTAAAACGTTTTAGCAGGCTGTTGAAACGATAAAGCACGCTGCCAGTTGTGGAATCCAGTCTATGCCGGAGCCGGAAACCGAAACGGGTTTGCCTCTTCGGTATATTCAGCTGAGCGATCGCTATGCACGCCTGCTGCGGGCTGGCGCCACACGGCGACGGGAGCCTTGACGGAAGTCGGCGACCGCGGTCTCTGCTGGTCGTCATCCTCCTATGCGGCCGGCGACCGGAACGCGGGCTTTCTGGACTTCTTGTCGGGCCTTGTGAACCCGCTGAACAACGGGTGGCGGGCAGGCGGCAAATCCGTGCGCTGCGTCCAGCATCTGCGGGGCTGCTTTTATGAATAGGATGGATACCTAATAAATAAGGTGCGCCGGGGAAAGGACCCGGCGCACCTTTGTTTCGGAGAGGAACCGCACTAATGGCCGATTTCTCCGATAGCTTCGGGATTGTGCTTGTACTTGAAGACCAAGGCGAAGACGATGGCGACGCAAAGGGCGTATCCGGCGAAGATGAGCCACGAAGCGGACCACCCGGCCGTCATGGCTTCGACCGACGACTGCGAATAAACGAAACGGTCGACGACGGCCTGTGCGCCGAGCGTACCGATGGTGGCGCCGATGCCGTTGGTCATAATCATGAAAAGTCCCTGCGCCGAAGAACGAATGGCGGTGTCGGTCTCGTTGTTGACGAAGAGCGAACCCGAGATGTTGAAGAAGTCGAACGCCACACCGTAGACGATCATCGAGAGGATGAACATCCATACGCCGCCGCCGGGATTGCCGAGCCCGAACAGCCCGAAGCGCAGCACCCATGCGAACATGGCCATCAACATGACGTTCTTGATGCCGAAACGCTTGAGACAGAACGGAATCAAGAGTATGCAGAGCGTCTCGGAGACCTGCGATAACGAAATCAAGGCATTGGCATGGTTGGCGCCGAACGTGGACGCGAACTCGGGCACGTCGCGGAACGACGTGATGAACGGATTGGCGAACCCGTTGGTAATCTGCAGCGACACGCCGAGGAGCATGGAGAAGATGAAGAACAAGGCCATTTTCTTCTGCTTGAACAATGCGAAAGCCCGCAGCCCGAGCGCCTCGACGACGCTTTTCTTCTCGCTGCCGCGGCTGACGGGGCAATTGGGCAGCGTCATGGCGTAGACGGCGAGTGTCAACCCCAGCACGGCGCACTGCACGAACTGCATGTAAGTGGTCTGGAATCCGGCGGCGTCGCAGACGAGCATCGAACAGATGAAACCGACGGTTCCCCACACGCGGATGGGCGGGAACGCCTTGACGGTATCGAATCCTTTGCTTTCGAGGACGCTGTAAGCCACGGAATTGGAGAGCGCGATGGTGGGCATGTAGAAAGCGACGCTGAACGAATAGAGCGCGAAGAGCGGCCCGAACTGCACGCCGGCACCCGCGGAATGGGCGTAATAGCCTGCGGCCCCGATGAAGACGGCGGCGAGCAGGTGGCACATGCCCAGGAGCCGCTGGGCGGGAATCCAACGGTCGGCGACGATGCCGATGACGGCGGGCATGAAGATCGAGACAATACCCTGCATGGCGTAGAAGATGCCGATGTGCGACGAGAGGTCGGCGCTGACCAAGTAAGACCCCATAGAGGTGAGGTAGGCCCCCCAGATGGCGTACTGGAGGAAGTTCATGACGATGAGACGGAATTTGATGCCCATGAGCTATTGGTTTTATAAGTATTTTTCGGGTTGCGTGCGGCTTGCGGAAAGCTGCGTGAAAACAAATATATGAAAAATTTCGGACAAATTCTTTGCAGTTGCAAAATAATGTGCTACTTTTGCACTCACAAAAATTGAGCTATGGTGTAATGGTAACACAACAGATTCTGGTCCTGTCATTCCAGGTTCGAGTCCTGGTAGCTCAACCAGAGAAAAAGAGAGACTTCCGCGGAAGTCTCTCTTTTTTTATTCCTAATGGATAGGGAATAATGGGGTATTTGTCATGTTGAACGTAGTGAAACATCTGTGGATATTAGATTCTTCACTTCGTTCAGAATGACAGAACGATTCTGCGCGGAGCCCGGCTCGCGCTTGCAGCGCGACCGCCCCGGCCGGGCCCGCGAATGATTCTTGCGAAATCCCGTACTCGTGGAAATGGCGGGGTTTCGTTCGTCGAAGGCCTGAGCGCCCGGAGCGGGTGTTCGGAACAGCGTAAGTCTTCCGTGCCCGCTCAGCGAACGACCGAAGACGGATGCCGCCATTTTCACCGTGCAAAAGCTCTTTGGTACTTTCTTGCACAAGAAAGTACAAGAAAAGGAAAATAGAGCTGCGAGTTGCTTGCAAAGGTTTTGGGGAGAACAGATTCTGAGCGTAGCGAAGAATGACCTTGTATTAGATTCTTCGTCGCTACGCTCCTCAGGATGACAGAGGGGGGGCTCCTCAGAATGACAGAGGGGAGGGCTCCACAGAATAACGGGAGGTGCTCGGAATGACAGAGAGGGGGGCAGAATAACAAAGGAACGGGGCTGAATGCTTATTAAAACGATTTATCATGCAGCTAAACCGTTTTAACAGGCGCTTGTGGATGCTCGTTTTTTGACTTTGCTCGCGCTCGGCATATCCTGCAAGCAGTCTCTGCTCTCGCTTAACCGCAAAGTTCACTTTTCACCTTGCCCCTTTCACCTTAGTACATGTTGTCGTACATGGACTGCGACTTGTCGTACTTGAGGTCGGAGAGCGACGCGGCCTTGACGCCGATGTTGAAACTCCAACTGCGGTAATGCCCGAAAGGAATCCAGGAGAAAGACATCTGCCAACAATGGAGGTCGCGCGTGATGGAAATCTGCGACGTGGTGAGCTTGTTGTTCATGATGTCGTAACCGCCGCTGAACGTGATGCCGGTCTTCTCGCCGATATTGATCGAACCGTTGAACCCGATGGTCTGAGTGACGTTGCGGCGGTAACCCGTGGTGCCGTTGTTGTAGGGCGAACTCGAATAGTTGACCGCGTAGTTGAACCCGAAATTCCAGGGAAGCGAAAAATCGTAGTAGGTCTGCGCCATATACTGCCGCCGGAGCACGGGGTCCATGGTCCCGTAGGGGTCGTAGAAGGGGTTCTGGTACTCGGGCGGGATGGAGGTGATGTCGTTCATGGCGGGCTGCGACTTGTCCTGCCGCGACCTGAACGTATAGCCGAACGACCACCCGGTCGAGACGACGCGGCCCGGGAGGCGGATTTTATTGATATGCTGTCCCTGCGGAGTGAGCCGGTAGGGGTCGAGCGTGGCCGAGAGGTTGAGACCGAAATTCTTGAACAGCGTGGTGCGCAGCGACACGGAGATGTTCGACAGCCCCATCGAATCGGCGAGGAAGTTATAGGACCCGCTGATGCGCAGCTCGTCGATGAGCTTGATTTTCCGGATGCCCGAGGTGTCGCGCTTGGAGAGCACCTTCATTTCGAGGTTCTGCGAGAGCGAGAAACTCAGCGCCATGGAACGGCCCGACGAGGGGACCGGATAGGCGTTGCCGGAGTAGGGCGAATAGGTGGTGAAACGGCCCGTGGAGTCGACCTGCCGCGTGCGGTAGTAACCGTATTTCTGATGGCCGAAGTCGGGCGCGTAGGAGAAGCCGAACGACGGGCTGAGGGTGTGGCGGATCGCCTGGATCTTGCGGTTGCGGTTCTTCTTGGTGAAGTCGTACATGCCGTAGACGGTGGTCGACGCCGAGACGCTCGCCCCGTAGTTGTAAAGGCGGTAGAACCCGTATTGCTTGGTGGTGTCGGTCTGGTTCGTGACGGGGTTCCAGTCGAGCAGCGTGCGCTTGAAGAACCATTTCTCGGAGTAGTTGACCGAGGGCGAAATGTTGATGTAGTTGAAAAGGTTGAACGACGCCGAGACGGGCAGCGTGTGCTCGATGCCGTTGCGCATGTTGTCGAGCGTCTCCTTGGTGAAAATCTTGCTTTCGGTGGTGGTCACCGAGTTGGTCATCTTACCCGTATACTGCATCGAAATCTTCTCGTACCAGCGCTCCTTGCCCTGCCGCTCCTTGCGCTTGAACGGGTAGATGCGCGAGACGTTGAACACCACGGTCGGCAGGGTGACGGAGAGGGTTTTGTTCTGCGAGTTCTGCGACACGGCCATGTTGGCCGAGAGCGAGAACGGCGTGCCGGCCCAGTTCTTCGAGTAGGAAATCGAGGAGTTGGTCTGGGTCGAGAGCATGTCGTTGAGGTTGGTGGCCGAATAGCGGTTGTAGCCGCTGGTGGCGAAGTTGACCGACGCGGAGAAGGTCGACCCGGGGTTGGCCTTGGGGTCCTGCGAGTGGGTCCACTTGATCTGGAAGTTGCTCTGACGCAGGTAGTCGGCCTCGCCCTTGCTGCCGATGCGGACCTTGGAGTACTGCATGTCGAGGTTGCCGCTGTACTTGTAGCGCTTGATGTAGCGCGATGCGGCGGAAGCCTCCCACGACCCCAAACTGTATATGCCGCCCCGGATGGCCAGGTCGGCATAATCGCCCAGGGTGAAGTAATAGCCCAGCCCGCGCAGGAAGAAACCCTTGGTGTACTCCTCGCCGTAGGTGGGCATCAGCAGACCCGACTTGGGACCCATGTTGATGGGGAAGAAACCCTCGGGGATGCCGAGGAAGTAGATGGGCACGTCCTCCATGACTAAGTAGGCGGGCCCGGTGACGACCTTCTTGCCGGGGATGACCTTGGCCTTGGTCATGGCTAAGTAGAAGTGGGGATGGTCGGTGTGGTCGCAGGTGGTGTATTTGCCGTTCTGGATGTTGACGGTGTTGTCGGCCATCTTCTTGACGCTTCCGCCCACAAGCCAGCCGTCGCCCTGCTGGGTGGCCACGCCCTTGATTTTGGCCTTCTTGGAGGTGAGGTTGTAGGTGATGGTGTCCATCTGGTAGGTGGCCGAACCCTCGGTGAACTCGGGCTTCGTGACGACGGGCCGCCCTTCCAGCGTGTCGGGCTTGCCGTAGGCGTAGATCAGCTTGGAATCCATGTCGATCTGCATGTAGTCGGCCTTGAGGTTGCTGTTCTGGTAGGTGACGTCGCCTTGGTTGTAGATGTAGACCTTTTTGCTGCGCAGGTCGTAGACCAGCGAATCGGTGTTCTGGCCCGTGATGGGGTCGTCGAGGAACGGCTGGGCCGGACGCGGCCCGGCGGCGGTGTCGGCAGACTGGCGGCGGAGCGTGTCGGCGGAGCGGAGCGAATCGGCCTTGAACGCCACGAGCGAATCGAACTGCGCCCCGGCGATGGAATCGCGCACTTCTTGCGGCAGGGCGTTGAAGCGTCCGCGGCGGCGGGCTTCTTCGCGGGCGGCCCTGCGCTCGCGGCGGGAGGGGACGGGGTCGTTACCCTCTGAAAGCCGCAGGGTGCTGTCGGCTTGGGTGCGGAGCGTTTCGGCCGGGCTTTCGTCCGAAAGGGGGCTGCCGGCTGACATTTCGGCGGGCGCGAGGGTATCGGCCGCGGAGAAGCCCGCCCGGTACGGGGCCGCGGAGCCGAAAAACGACTGCGCGAAGACCAGCACGGCGGCTGCCGACAACAGATATTTTACCCTCGGTTTGACCAAAATGTCGAAAAATTTCCGTAACTTTGCCGACAAGTCGGCAAAACCGCCCGGAACGTGGTGGCAGGGCTTTCCTGCGCCGTTTTCGGGCGTGGCAAAGATACGAATAAGCGAGGGCAAAAGCAAGTTTACTTGCATTTTGCCGAGCGGAAGTATCTTCGGCCAAGTCAAAGATACGAATAAGCCAAGCGGAATGCCAAATTTATTTGGGCATTGCCAAGGCGGGAGTATCTTCTATAAAGATACGTTGAGTGCAGAAATAGGCCGGAGGTTCGATTATGCCGGAACGAAGTATCTGAGACGAAGACGAAGTACGAAAACAAAGTATGCGCGCGCGATATTTCACGATACTGCTTGCAACGGTGGCGGCTTTTCTGACCGAAGCCGCCACGGCGCAGAACACCCCCTGCGGAATCCGGGTGGTGGTCATCGACCCGGGACACGGGGGCGACGACCCCGGTGCGCACTATTTCGGGACCGATGAGAAGACGCTGACGCTGACGGTGGCGCTCAAGCTGGGCCAACTCATCGAGGAAGGGATGCCGGGGGTGAAGGTGGTCTACACGCGCACGACCGACAAGGCGCTGGCCCCGACGAAGATAGAGGACTTGCAGGCCCGGGCCGACATCGCCAACCGGGCGGGCGGCGACCTTTTCGTCTCCATCCATGTCAATGCGGCCAAGGAAGCGGCGGCGCGGGGCGTGGAGACGCTGGTCATGGGCGAGAGCACCAAGGAACAACGCTACAACGAGGACGCCCTCTACGAAAACAACCGCGACGACCTGATCGACATGTCGGACGAGCGCACGGCGGCCATCGTGCGGGCTTATATTCAGAACCTGCAGTTCACCTACGGCGAGTACAGCCTGGCTATGGCGCGCTTCATTCAGAGCAACTACGTCAAGACCGGGCGCCGTTCGCGCGGGGTAAAGCCCCAGCTGCTGCGGGTGCTCTATGCGACGGACATGCCGGGCGTGCTGACCGAAATAGGGTTTCTGTCGAACCCCAAGGAAGCGGTCTATCTGAAATCCGAGGCGGGGCAGGACGAGATTGCCCGCTCGCTGTTCGTGTCGGTGAAGAACTATTCGGACTACGTGCTGGAGACGCGGCGGCGCGCGGAGGAGGAAGCGGCGCAGGCGGCCCCGAAACCCGCTCCGAAGCCGGAGCCGGCACCGGCACCGTCGGACGATGCGGCGGCAAAACCGGAGAAGAAGACCGGAGCGCATTTTGCCATACAGATTCTGTCGAGCAAGAAGACGGTGGCTTCGGATTCGCCGGAATTCAAGAACTACCGCGGCAAGGTGCGTGAATACACCGCCGACGGGGAATTCCGCTACAAATATTGCGTCTGCGAATGCGACACCAAGGCGGAAGCCCAGCAGCGCATCGAAGAAGTGCGCAGGACATTCCCGGGAGCGTTCATCGTGCGCTGCAAGGGAGACAAGATAGCAAAATAGGGATAAGCCGGGCGCAGAGCTTGTTCGAGCTATGCCGGGGCGGAAAAAGCAATAGGAAAATAAACAGGAAAAGAATATGAAAAGAGAAGTGAAAATCGGGTTGTTCGCCGTGGCGATGATCGGTGCGGCGTGGGCCGGAATCCGGTTTCTGAAAGGATTCGACATCTTCAGCCGCAATGCGGAATACTATGCGGTCTACGACCAGGTGACGGGGGTGCAGACCGCGTCGCCCATCCTTGTCAAAGGAGTGAAAATCGGTACCGTGTCGGCTATCACGTTCGACCCGGCGCGCAGCGACGAAGTGGTGTTGCAATTCACCATCAAGCGTGCCTACCGCATTCCGACCGATTCGGAAGCCAAGATTGTGAGCAACTCGCTGATGGGTTCCAAGGCCATCGAAATCAATTTCGGCACGGCCGCGACCTATTTCGAGCAGGGCGACACGATTCGCTCGGGCCGCGACCGCGACCTGATGGACATGGCGGGGTCGGAGCTCGATTTCGTGAAGCAGAAGATTTCGCAGGTGACGGCCGACCTGTCGCGCACGCTGACCGACGTGAGCCGACTCCTGGAAGACAACAAGGCGAACATCGACGGGACGCTCGGCCACCTGAATTCGCTGTCGGGCAACATGAACGACCTGCTTGCTTCGGAGAGCAGGAACCTCAAGTCGACGGTCGACAACCTGACCCGCTTTTCCGAAATGCTGGGCAACAATGCCGGGCGCGTCGACAGCATCGTGGGCAGCCTGGGCCGGGTGGCGACGACCCTCGACGAGGAGCAGTTCGCCCGCAAGCTGACGGCTTCGGTGGCCACGCTCGACGAGCTGATGCGCAAAATCGGCGAGGGCGAGGGAACGCTGGGCAAACTCGTCGAAGACCCGGCGCTGTACGATTCGCTGACCGTGGCCACGGGCAACCTGTCGGCGCTGCTGGCCGACGTCAAAGCCTATCCGGCGCGCTATGTGCATCTGTCGCTTTTCGGCCGCGACCCGGAGAAGATGAAGGAGCGGGCCGAGCGCCGCGAAGCCAAGGCTGCGGCCAAGGCCGAACGCGATTCGCTCCGGGCGGCGCAACGGGCCGAATAAGCGATGATCTATCCGCCTACTTTCGAGCAGAAAATCGGGTTTGACCGCCTGCGGGAGCAGGTGGCGGCGCTGTGCACGATGCGCGCGGCCCGCGGACTGCTTGCGGCCGAGGGCTTCACGACCTCGGCGCGGGAGATTGTGCGGCGGCTGTCGCTGGCCGACGAGATGCGCCTGCTGCTGGAAATGAACCCCGATTTCCCGGGCGGCGACTACCCCGACATGGACCATGTGGTGGCCAAACTGCGGGTCGAGGGGGCGTTTCTCGATGTCGAGGAGGTGGTGACCCTGCGCCGGGCGCTGGCGATGGTGGGCCAGCTGGTCGCCTTCATCGGAGCGCGCGGCCAACAATATCCTGCACTCTATGACCTTACGCGAGGGGTGGAAGCCTTTCCGGCCATCGTGCAGCGCATCGACGCCATCATCGACCCGTTCTGTGCCGTGAGGGACGGCGCGTCGCCCGAACTGGCCGAAATCCGGCGGGCCATCCGCGAACGCGAGGGCCAGGCGGCCAAACGCCTGCAGCAGGTGCTGGCCGCGGCCAAGAGCGCCGGAATCGTCGACGCCGACGCCCAGCTGTCGGTCCGTGACGGCAAGACCGTCATCCCGGTCTCGGCGGCCAACAAACGCAAGCTCAACGGCTTCATCCACGACGAATCGGCCACGGGCCGCACGTTCTATGTGGAGCCTGTGGAGGTGGTGGAGCTGAACAACGAACTGCGCGAACTGGAATATGCCGAGCGCCGCGAAATCGTCCGCATACTGACCGAATTCACCGAGACGGTGCGCCCCGACGCCGAACTTATCGCCGCTTCGGGCGACTATCTGGCCGAGGTGGACATGCTGCGGGCCAAGGGCCGCTGGGCCTCGGCGAACGGCTGTGTGAAGCCCATCGTCTCGACCGACGACCGGCTGGTGCTCAAGGATGCGCGCCATCCGCTGCTGCAACAGACCCTGCGGGCGCAGGGGCGCGAAATCGTGCCGCTGACCATGCAGCTCGACAAACGCAAGCGCATCCTGGTCATATCGGGCCCCAATGCGGGCGGCAAATCGGTCTGTCTGAAGACTACGGGCATCGTGCAGTACATGTTCCAATGCGGATTTCCGGTGCCTGCGTCGGAAATATCCGAACTTCCGGTCTTCGGCTCGATATTCATCGACATAGGCGACGAACAGTCCATCGACAACGACCTGTCGACCTACTCGTCGCACTTGGTGAACATGAAGAACATGCTCTCGGGTGCGTCGGACCGGACGCTGGTGCTCATCGACGAATTCGGCTCGGGCACGGAGCCCACCATCGGCGGCGCCATAGCCGAGGCGATTCTGGAACGGCTGCTCGAACGGGGGTGCTACGGCGTCATCACGACCCACTATGCCAATATCAAGTACTACGCGGCCAGCACCGACGGAATCGCCAACGGCGCGATGACGTTCGACGTGCAGCACATCCGGCCGCTGTTCCGGCTCGAAACGGGCAAGCCCGGCAGCTCGTTCGCCGTGGAAATCGCCCGCAAGATAGGACTGCCGGAGGAGATTATCCGCTCGGCGGCGGAAAAGGCGGGGTCGGAACACATCAACCTCGAAAAGCAGCTGCGCGAAATCGCGCGCGACAAACACTACTGGGAGCAGAAGCGCGACCGCATCCGCCTGACCGACCGCAAGGTGGAGGAGCTGGAACAGAGCTATGCGGAACAGCTGGCCAAAATCCGCGCCGAACGGCAGGAGATACTCAAAAAGGCCAAGCAGGAGGCGCAGGCCCTTATTGCCGATGCCAACCGCCAGATAGAGAACACGATACGTACCATCCGCGAGACGCAGGCCGAAAAGGAGACTACGCGGCTGGCACGCAAGGAACTCGACGATTTCCGTGCGGCGGCCGAGCAAGCCGACGCGGCGGAACGCGACGCGGAGATAGCCCGCGAAATCGAACGCATCGAACGCCGCCGCCAGCGCCGGGCCGAACGCAAGGCGCAGCGCGGAGAAGCGGCAGCGCCGGGCAGCGCCCCCGAACCGCCGAAGAAACGCGAGGTGGAGGCGGGCTCGAAAGTGAGGATGCTGGGACAGGAGATGGTCGGCGAAGTGCGCGCGGTGAAAGGCAAGAAAGCGCAGGTGGCATTCGGGCAGATACTGACGACCGTGGACAAAGCGCTGCTGACGGTGGTCTCGAACAACGAATACCGCGAAGCGACGCGCCCGACGACGGTGCGCACCGTCGTTTCGGCCGACATATCGGCCCGCAAACTTGCGTTCCGCGATCACATCGACGTGCGGGGCATGCGCTCCATCGAAGCGCTCGACGCGGTGCAGCAGTTCATCGACGACGCGCTGATGGTCGGCGTGGGCTCGGTGACGATTCTCCACGGCAAGGGTACGGGAGCGCTCAAGGAGGAGATACGCCGCTATCTGCGCACGGTGCCCGAAGTGGAATCGGCCGTGGACGAACATGCCGACCGGGGCGGGGCAGGCATCACGGTGGTGACCTTGGCGTAGGCCTTTTTCTGCGTATTGCAGAAAGAAACTTGTCCGCCCGGGGTCGGCCCGCATCTTTGATGCGCCCCCGCAGCCGACCCGGGCGAACGGCAAACGAACAACACGCTTCCGAAGCAAGAAACCTTAGAGGTATGGAATACAGACTTTCGCGGATAGCCGCCCTGTGCGGCGGGAAATTCCGGGGCTGCGACACCGAAGTACGCTCGGTGGTGACCGACAGCCGCTCGCTCTCGTGCGAGATGGGCCGGAGCCCGATGTTCGTGGCTCTGCGCGGAGCCAACCACGATTCGCACCGCTTCATCCGGGAGATGTACGAACGCGGCGTGCGGGCCTTTCTGGTCGAACACGAAGTCGACATGCTGCCCGACTGCGGCTATGCAGTGGTGGAGAACGCCATCGGAGCCTTGCAGACGCTGGCGGCCTATCATCGGGCGCAGTTCAAGGGCACGGTGGTAGGCATCACGGGCTCGAACGGCAAGACCGTCATCAAGGAATGGATAGCCGAAGAACTGCCCGCGGGCATGAAGTTCTACCGCTCGCCCAAGAGCTACAATTCGCAGTTGGGGGTGCCGCTTTCGGTGCTGATGCTGGAGGGCGACGAGCAGCTGGCCATCTTCGAGGCGGGGATTTCGCAGCCCGGCGAAATGGAACGCCTGGAACGCATCATCCGCCCCGACGTGGCGATATTCACCTCGATAGGCGACGCGCACCAGGAACATTTCCTCAACCTGGAACAGAAGTGCGACGAAAAACTGATACTGGCGCGCAGCGCGTCGAAAATCATCTATCATAGCTACTACGAGCCGCTGGGGCGGATGGCGGCGGCACGCTACGCCGACCGCAAGCCCATCGACGCGGCACGCTTCCCGGAGGTGGCGGAGGCGGTCATCGGCAATGCCGCGTCGCGCCGCAACGCGCAGATTGTCGAGGCGTTCTGTGCGGCGATGGGCTACGCGGCCCCGGCCTTTTCGGCGGCGCCCCACGTGGCGATGCGGCTGGAGGTGAAGGACGGCATCAACGATTCGATCCTGATAAACGACGCCTACAACCTCGACCTCAACTCGCTGGCGCTGGCGCTCGACTACCTGCACAACGTGGCGCTGGGCCGCAGGCAGACGCTGGTGCTGTCGGACATTGCCCAAAGCGGCCTGTCGGACGACGAACTTTACAGCCGGGTGGCGGCGATGGTGACCCGCGCAGGGGTGGACTGCCTGGTGGGCATCGGCCCGAAGCTCCGGCGCTACGCACCGCTTTTCAGCTGCGACAAATCGTTCTATGCCTCGACCGACGAGTGCATCGAGCGGCTGGGCCGCGATGCGGTGGCGGGGCGTGCGGTGCTGCTGAAAGGGGCCCGCGACTACCGTTTCGAGAAGCTGGCCCACGCGCTGTCGCGGCAGAGTCATACGACGGTGCTGGAAGTGGACCTCGACGCGATGATGCGCAACCTTAACTATTTCCGCTCGAAACTCCGCTTCGGGACGAAGCTGGTGGCGATGGTCAAGGCCGGAAGCTACGGGACGGGCGACTTCGAGGTGGCGCAGCTGCTTCAGCACCAGGGAGTGGACTACTTAGCGGTGGCGTTTGCCGACGAGGGGGTGCTGCTGCGCGAACGGGGCATCACGATGCCCGTTGTGGTGCTCAACGCCGATGCCGACAGCTTCGAGCTGATGATTGCCAACCGGCTGGAACCGGAAATATACAGCTTCCATTCGCTGGAAGCCTTTGCGGCGGCTGCGACCCATGCGGGCGAAAGGCACTATCCGATTCATGTGAAGCTGGACACGGGGATGCACCGGCTGGGATTCGTCGAGGAGGAAATCGCGCCGCTGGCCGAGAAACTGGCGACGATGGGAGAAGTTAAGGTCGCGACGGTTTTCTCGCACCTTAACTGCTCGGACATGCCCTGCGAAGACGCCTACACGCACGAACAGATAGCCCGCTACGACCGGATGAGCCGGACGCTGGCCGACGCGCTGGACTACCCGGTCATCCGCCACACGGCCAACTCGGCGGCGATAGACCGCTTTCCGGAAGCGCAGTTCGACATGTGCCGGCTGGGGCTGGGGCTTTATGGCTTCGGGTGGCAGCACAACGCGGGCCTGCAACCCGTGGCGACGCTCAAGACACGCATCGTACAAATCAAGCATCTGCCTGCGGGCGACGCGGTGGGCTACGGCCGGGCCGGAAAACTGACGCGCCCGACCGTCACGGCGACCATCCCGGTGGGCTATGCCGACGGATTGGACCGCCACCTGGGCTGCGGCCGCTGGTCGGTGCTGGTGGCGGGGTGTCCGGCGCCGATAGTGGGCCGTATCTGCATGGACAGCTGCATGATAGACATCACGGACATCGAAGGGGTTCGGGAGGGCGACGAAGCGGTCATCTTCTCGCCTGCGCCGGGCAACGACCTCGAAACGATGGCCGAAGTGCTCGACACGATTCCTTATGAAATCATGACCTCGGTCTCGGCACGGGTGAAGCGAATTTATCTGAAAGAATAGTGAAAGGAACCCTATACCTGATTCCGTGTCCGATTTCGGACGAGACGGCGCCGTGGGACGTACTGCCTGCGGCGAACAAGGCCGTGATGGACGGGCTGGACTACTTCATCGTGGAGAACACCCGCACGGCCCGGCGCTTCCTGTCGAAAGCGGGCGTGGCGCGGCCTATCGACGAACTGGAATTCCGCGAGCTGAACGAACACACGGCGGCGGGCCGCGAAGTCGAAGAACTGATAGCGCCGCTGCTGGCGGGCCGCTCGGCGGGCGTCATTTCGGAGGCGGGTGTGCCGGGCGTGGCCGACCCGGGAGCGCTGGCGGTCGAAGCGTGCCATCGCCACGGCATCCGGGTGGTGCCGCTGACGGGCCCGTCGTCGATTGTCCTTGCGATGATGGCTTCGGGGCTCAACGGCCAGTCGTTCGCGTTCAACGGCTATCTGCCCGTGAAGCCGCCCGAACGGGCGCAGGCGATCCGGCGGCTGGAACGGCGGGCCCACAGCGAGGGGCAGTCGCAGATGTTCATCGAAGCGCCCTACCGCAATGCGAAGCTCATGGAGCAGCTGTTGCAGGTGCTCGCGCCTGCGACGCGGCTGACGCTGGCGATGGACCTGACGGCGCCGGGCGAATTCATAGCCACCCGCACGGTGGAGGAATGGCGGCGCAGCCGGCTGCCCGAAATGCAGAAACGCCCGGCGATTTTCATCGTCGGCTGACGCGCCGGGGGCTGGTATGCAATTTGTGCGAATAATAGGCGGAAATACCGAAAAAACAGATACCATGAAAGACAAAAAGGCTTATAACGAAGCAGTTGAAGGCGACGAAAATTTCGCTGCGGGCGGCGCCGAGCCTGCGGGCGAAGGGGATTCGTGTGCCAATGTGGCAGACGAATCCGGAGCTGCGACTGACAACCTGTCAGCCGGGGAGGCGCCGCAGGAAGAACCTGCCGACGACGCCCAGGCGCAGGCAGCCGAGTGGCAGGACAAGTTCCTGCGCCTGCAGGCCGAATTCGACAACTACCGCAAACGCACGCTCCGCGAAAAGATGGAGTTGGTGCAGACGGGCGGCCGCGACGTGCTGCTGGCGATGCTGCCGGTGCGCGACGACGTGCAGCGGGCCGTGACGGCGATGGAAAAGAGCGACGACCTGGAAGCCCTGCGGGCGGGCGTGCAGCTGATTTCGCAGAAATTCACCGAAGCCCTGCGCCAGAAAGGGGTGACCGAAATCGAGGTGCTCGACAAGGAATTCGACGCCGAAGAAGCGGAGGCCGTGGCGCGCTTTGCGGCGGGCGAGGAGAAGAAAGGCCGCGTGATAGACGTGGTGCAGACGGGCTACATGCTGGGCGACAAGGTACTGCGTTTTGCAAAGGTGGTTGTAGGAGAATAGCGCCATGGCAGAAAAAAGAGACTACTACGAAGTACTTGGCGTCGCGAAGAACGCCAACGCCGACGAGATAAAGAAAGCCTACCGCAAGGCGGCCATCCAATACCATCCCGACAAGAACCCGGGCGACAAACAGGCCGAGGAGAAGTTCAAGGAAGCGGCCGAAGCCTACGACGTGCTGTCGAACCCCGACAAGCGCGCCCGCTACGACCAGTTCGGCCATGCGGGCATGAGCGGCGCGGCGGGCGGCGCCGGAGGATTCGGCGGCGGGTTCGGCGGATTCTCGATGGAAGACATCTTCTCGCAGTTCGGCGACATCTTCGGCGGCCATTTCGGCGGCGGGTTCGGCTCGTCGGGCGGCGGCCGCCGGGTGAACCGCGGCTCGGACATCCGGGTGAAGGTCAAACTTACGCTGGCCGAGATAGCCACGGGAGTGACGAAGAAACTCAAAATCAACAAGACCGTGGCGTGCGGCAAGTGCGGTGGCTCGGGCGCCAAGGACGCCAATTCCTATGCGACGTGCTCGACCTGCAACGGCTCGGGCTATGTGGTGCGGGTGGAAAACTCGTTCTTCGGCCGGGTGCAGACCCAGGGAGTGTGCCCCACGTGCGGCGGCACGGGCAAGGTCATCACCTCGCCCTGCGACGAATGCAAGGGCGAAGGCACCTTGCGCGGGCAGGAAGTGGTCGAAATCGCCATCCCGGCCGGAGTGGGCGAGGGAATGGCGCTGACGGTGACGGGCAAGGGCAACGCGGCGCGTCACGGCGGCATCAACGGCGACTTGCAGGTGCTGATCGAGGAGATACCTCATCCGGAACTGATCCGCGACGGCAACGACCTGATTCACAATCTGAACATCACGGTGACGATGGCCCTGCTGGGCGGCACGGTGGAAGTGCCGACGGTGGACGGCCGTGCGAAAATCAAGATAGCGCCGGGCACCCATGCGGGCAAGGTCCTGCGTCTGGGCGGCAAGGGCATACCGGACGTCAACGGCTATGGCCGCGGCGACGAACTGGTGGTGGTGGACATCACCATTCCCTCGAAACTCAGCGCCGAAGAAAAACGGCTGGTGGAACAGCTCTCCCAGCAGCCGGGCTTCCAGAAAGCCGAATCGGTCAAGAACCAGAACATCTTCGAGCGGATGAAGAGCTTCTTCCGATGAGGTGAGAAGTGAAAAATTTTCCTGCCGGACGCAGCGCAACATCCGCTGTTCCGGCAAGACAGATTCTTCGCTGCGCTCAGAATGACAAAGAAAAGTTCGGGCTGATTGCCGTTTGCTTTTGCGCCCGGTTTGCGCTATCTTTACAGAAAATAACAAAACCATGCTGGGTTTCACCCCATTCAAGAAACACGCGAACAGATTCAACTACATTCCGCGCTACTACGACCCGGAAAAGGAAGCGCGCGAACAGCGCCGTGCTGAACTGCGGGGCGAGCGGGCGGAAGACGCCGGGCGCGAATACCGCCCGGGCCAGTATATCCGCACGCAGCGCGAAGCCCGGGCCGCGCGGCGCACGCGCGAAGGGGAGAGGGGCCGCATGCGCATCTGGAAGATGGCGGCGGGGGCCGTGCTGGTGTTGCTGTTCATCTATCTGCTCTATCCGCGGCTGGCGGATGCTTTCCTGCGCGCCCGCACGGCGCCTGCGGCGGTGGAAACTGCGGCGCCGGACCGGGCCGAACCGCGCGACGGGCTCGACCAGTCGCACGTGAGCGACGTGGAGTGGCAGGAACAGTCCATAGTGGTGGTCCCCAACGATTACGAAGAATAAAATGGCCGACCGGATCCGACTCTTACCCGAAGTCGTCGCCAACCAGATTGCGGCGGGCGAGGTGGTGAACCGCCCCGCATCGGTGGTCAAGGAGATGATGGAGAACTCCATCGACGCCGGGGCGACGCGCGTGCAGGTCAACTTCCGCGACGGCGGACGCGACCTGATACAGATTGTCGACGACGGCTGCGGCATGTCGCCCATCGACGCACGGATGGCCTTCGACCGTCACGCGACGAGCAAGATAGCGGCGGTCGAGGACATCTATGCCCTGTCGACCTTCGGCTTCCGCGGCGAAGCGCTGGCGTCGATAGCGGCGGTGGCGCAGGTGGAGCTGCGCACGCGGCAGGAGGGCGACGACGTGGGCACGTGCACCGAAATCAACGGCGGGCAGTTCGTCTCGCAGACCCCGGTGATGTGTCCCGTGGGGTCGCAGTTCTATGTCCGCAATCTGTTCTACAACGTGCCGGCCCGCCGCCGTTTCCTGGACAAAAGCACGACCTCGGCGGCGCAGATACGGACCGAATTCCAGCGCGTGGCGCTGTGCAACCCGCACATCGGTTTCGAGCTCTACTCGAACGACGCTCCGGTCTACACGCTGGCCGCGTCGTCGCTGGCCGGGCGCATCGTCGACGTGGTGGGGCGCCACATCAAACAGAACCTGCTGGAGGTCGAAGCCGACACGTCGATAGCCCGTGCGGAGGGTTTCATCGGCCGTCCGGCGGCGGCCAAACGGCGCAACACGGAACAATATCTGTTCGTCAACGGCCGCTTCTTCAAGAGCGCCTACCTGACGGGCGCGATTCTGAAAGCCTACGAAAAACTGATTCCCGAGAACTGCACCCCCTCGTATTTCCTCTATCTGACCATCGACCCCTCGCGCATAGACGTGAACGTGCACCCGCAGAAAACCGAGGTGAAGTTCGCCGACGAGGACGCGGTGTGGCAGATAGTCAACGCGGCCGTGCGCGAGACGCTGGCCAAGACGGGGGCGGTGCCGCTGATGGATTTCGACCGCGAGGGCGGGGTGGAGATTCCGGTGCTGGAGCGCGGGGCGGTTTACAGCGAACCGCGCGCGATGTCGGACGAGAGCTACAACCCGTTCCGGGAAGAATACGTCGACCCCTCGGCGCCCGAACCCGACACCGATTTCACGGGCTTCGACGTACCCTATCGTGCCGGCGGGTCGCGGGTTTCCGATGCCACGGCGGCGCCCTACGGGAGCAGCCGGACGGGGAGCCCGGGAACCGGGATTTTCGGCGGCGGATTCACCTTGTCCGACGAGGGCGAGACTTTCGAGGAGTATGTTTCGGGCGGAGTGCAGCACGCGGAGAGCGAACTGGAATTCATCCCCTCGGCCGAAGACGCCGAACAGCAGTTCCTCGAAATCGAATCGCGACCCTCGTTCACCGACCCGCTGCCGCTGGCGGGCGGCTATGTGGCGGCGCTGCTGGGCGAACGGCTGGTGGTGGTCGACGTGCGGCGCGCGCGCGAACGCATCCTCTATGAAAACTACCTGCGGATGCTGGGCAACGGCTCGTCGGTGAGCCAGCAGCTGCTGTTTCCGGAGCGGCTGGAATTTTCGGGCGACGAATACGCCCTGTTGGAAGAAAATGCGGTGGACGTGGCGGCGCTGGGCTTCGACCTGGACTATCTGGGCGACGGAGCGGTGGAGGTCAGAGGGGCCCCGGCCGACCTCCCGGCCGAGGGAATCGACCGCATGCTCTACGACCTGCTGCAAACCTTTTCGCTGCCGGTGGCGGCGGGCGACGTGCGGCGCGAGAGGATTGCGGCGGCGATGGCCCTCGGAGCCGTGCGGGGAGCCATGCGCACCCTCACGCGCGAAGAAGCCGCGGCGCTGCTGGAACAGCTCGCCGGAAGCGACAATTTCAGCTATTCGCCCTCGGGCAAGGCCATATTTGCCGAAATCCCGCCGGAAGATATACGTACCCGGCTGGGATAATCCGCCGGAAAACGCTACCTTTGCAAAAAGAGAACACCGAGCATGAACCGCTACTTTCAGACGCCCCCGGTCGTCAAGAATCTGATAATCATCAACCTGCTGGTCTTCATGGCGACGATGCTGCTGCCCGTGGGGCCGCAGATCGAGCGCTGGTGCGCGCTGTGGGTGGGGATGCCGCTTTTCCGCACCTACCAGTTCGTGACCTACATGTTCCTGCACGCCAATCTGGAACACCTGTTTTTCAACATGTTCGCCCTGTGGATGTTCGGCCGGACGCTCGAATACGAACTCGGCCCGAAACGCTTCCTGGTCTACTACATGATTTGCGGCGTGGGGGCGGCGCTGATTCAGGCCGGAATCGCGTGGGCGATGCACGAACCGATGACGCTTGTGGGCGCTTCGGGTGCTGTCATGGGGCTGCTGCTGGCATTCGGCGTGCTGCATCCCAATGCGGTCATCATGCTGATATTCCCGCCTATCCCGATGAAAGCCAAGTGGTTTGTCATCATTTACGGCGTCATCGAATTGTTCCTCGGCTGGCGTGGCGGGGGCAACGTGGCCCATTTCGCCCATGTGGGCGGCATGCTGTGGGGCCTGCTGCTACTCTACTGGTGGCGCCGGTGCGGCATAATCCGTTTCTGAGATGTCCGAAGAAAAATACGTCGAATACAAGGGCGGCTCGCTGCGCCGTGGACGGAGCCCGCTGATGTGGTTTCTCGACACGCTGCTGGCGCTGGCGACGCTGGGGCTTGCGGTGGTGCTGCCGATGGTCTATCTGGTCCCCTATGTGGCTCCGGCGCGCATGTGGCTTTTCCCGGTCATGGCGCTGGCGGTTCCGGCGCTCTATGTGCTGGCGGCGGTGCTGGCCTGCTATTGGATTGTGCGGTGGCGGCTTGTGCGCGCCGGACTGCTGTTGCTGCTGCTGGCCGTGGGGCTTTTCAAGGTGCCGCTTTTCTGGAAACCCCAGTTCGGACGCGTGTATGGCGAACAGAAATACGGCCGCAGTGCTGTCAAGATACTGAGCTACAACGTCCGCTCTTTCTACGATGTGGAGGGCGGGAGCAGCGTGGACCAGGTGGCGGCGCTGATAGACAGCCTTGCCCCCGACATAATCTGCTTGCAGGAATTCAACCCCCGGCTGGCCGAGCTGAGCGACCGGTTCGCGGCGGTGAGCGAAAAATACCACGCGGCCCGTTTCGGGCTGCCGGCCGACAAGCGGTCGCCCCAGATGATTCTGAGCAAGTACCGCATCGTGCGGTCGGGAGTGCTGCTCTTGCCGGAATCGTCGGTATGGGCCGACCTGGCGGTGGGCGACGACACGGTGCGCGTGTTCAACAACCACCTGCGGTCGACCTCGATCAAGGCGGCGGACAACGACTACATAACGGGCCACGAATTCATCGGCGACACGGCGCGCGAGACGAAGTTCCGGAGCATAGCCGGACGGCTTCGCTACAACGGAGTGCTGCGGGCGGCGCAGGTCGACTCGATAGCGGGGGCGATGCGCGGCATGCCGCAGCGGCGTAAAATCGTCTGCGGCGACTTCAACGACACGCCGATGTCCTACGTCTACCGGAAGATGGCGCGCGGGATGAACGACGCCTTTGCCGAGTGCGGCGAGGGCTACTCCTACACCTACCGCGGATTTTTCGACATGCTGCGCATCGACTATGTGCTGGCGTCGCCCGACCTGCAAATGCTCTCCTACGAGGTGCCGCACCTCGGCTGCTCGGACCACTACCCGGTGGCCGTGCGGTTCAAGATACTGGCAGACAAGAACTAAACCCGAATACAACCATGATTTTCGATTCACTGAAAAACTACGCACGCTACGAAAACGTGCACCCGCGCATGAAGCGCGCTTTTGAATTCCTTGCCGCCACCGACTGGACCGCCATGGAGCCGGGCATTCACGAAATCGAGGGCCGCGACATTTATGCCAACGTCATGGAGCGCGAGCTCAAGAAGAAAGGCGACGCGAAGTTGGAGGTGCACGACGCCTATATCGACATTCAGCTGCTCGTAACGGGCGAAGCGGAGACTTTCGGCTGGAGCGAGCGCAAGGACCTTCGCCAGCCGCAGGGAGCGTTCAACGCGGAGAAGGACATCCAGTTCTTCGAGGACGAGCCGCAGACCTACTACACGATGCGTCCGGGGCAGTTCTCGGTGCTGTTTCCCGAGGACGGCCATGCCCCGATGGTGGGCGAGGGCGTAGTGCGCAAGGTCATTGTCAAGGTACGCCGCTAAGAATCTTCAGCGACAAGAAAAATCCCCGGAACCGAAAGGCTCCGGGGATTCTTTGTTGCGGGCGGGCTTACTGCCCGATGCGGCCGGCGATTTGCCGGGCGAGGGCCTGGCAGGCGGCGTCGGCATCGTCGGAGAAACCCTGCTTCATCTCGACGGCATCGCCAAGGGGCTCCCACTTCATGCGCTGGGCGAACTCGGCCATGCTGCGCACGGCGCATCCGGCCCAGCAGAACGACCCGAAGAAAGCGAAGTTGCGCTGCGGGATGCACCGGGCGGCGACCGCTTCGAGCAATCGGGCCACGGGCGGGAAGAGGGCGCCATTGTAGGTGGGACTGCCGACGACGAGCGTGTTGTAACGGAAGATGTCGCGCAGGACGAACGACAGGTCGCAGTAGGTGAGGTTGTGGACGGCGATGTGCCGCACGCCTGCTTCGGCCAGGTGGCGGGCCAGCCGCTCGGCCATCTGCTCGGTGTTGCCGTACATCGACCCGTAGGCGATGACCGCGCCCGGCTCGCCCTCGTAACGGCTCATGCGGTCGTAGAGGTCGAGCACCTGCGGAATCTGCTCCTGCCAGACGGGTCCGTGGGTGGAACAGATGACGGCGGGGTCGAGTCCGCGGACTTTCTGCAGCGCTTTCTGCACGGGAGAACCGTACTTGCCGACGATGGAGGCGTAGTAACGGCGCATTTCGTCCCAATAGAGCGCGGGGTCGAGCTGCGAATCGGTGATGCCGCCGTCGAGCGCGCCGAACGTGCCGAATGCGTCGCCCGAAAAGAGGGTGCGCCGCTCGGGACACCAGGTGACCATCGTTTCGGGCCAATGGACCATCGGCGCCATGAAGAACGCGAGCGACAGCCCGCCCAGGTCGAGCGTGTCGCCCTCCTTGACTTCGAGCGCAGGACCTGCAATGCCGTAGAAGCCCTCGACCATTTGCAGGGCCTTGGCGTTGCCGACGAGCCGGATGTCGGGATAACGCCGCCGCAGGGCGTCGATCGACGACGAGTGGTCGGGCTCCATGTGGTTGATGACCAAGTAGTCGATTTTGCGGTCGCCGATTTCGCGGCGGATGTTCTCGAACAAGCGGCCGCCGAAGCGTTCTTCGACGGTGTCGACCAGGGCGATGCGCTCGCCGACGACCAGATAGGCGTTGTACGAAACGCCTGCGGGCAGGGGCCACAGGGCCTCGAAACGGGTGGTGGTGCGGTCGTTGACACCCACGTAGCGGATGCCGGGCCGTATTTCTGCGATGGACATGATGAGGTTGTTTTGCGGTTGCGGTTGTAAAGGTACGAAAAGTCGGGTGCAGAAGCAAACGACGGTTTGATTATGCCGAGACGGAGTATCTTCGGCGAAACCAAAGGTACGAAATAATTCGTTGTCCGCATGTTTTGTGCCGCAACCCGCGAAAAAAATCGGCACCCCTCGCGAAAAGGGGTGCCGGAAACAAAGCGATGGAGCTAACGGCCTTGCTACTTGATGACGTCGTTGTAGTCGACCTCGCGCAGCGGAATGTCCCAGGTCCACTGGTTGGCGTCGCCGGGCTGAATGGTGACGGCAATCGAAGACTGGAACGTACCCCCTTTCTCGAACGACTTGCGCTCGATGGGCAGGTTCCAACGCTTGTAGTCGAACCAGCTGAAGCCCTCGCCCCACAACTCCAGACGGCGGTAGTTGCGGATTTCGGTGAGCAGAGCCTCTCCGGTGGCCGTGCAGCTGTACGACGGGTCGCGCTGGCTGTCGCGGTTGAGGGCGTTCATGGCGGCTTGCGCAGCCGGAATGTCGTTGTTGTGGTAGGCAGCCTCGGCCTCGGTCAGATACATCTCCGACGAACGGAAGTGATTGATGTTGGAGACGCCCGGCTGAGCCGTGACGGCGAACTTCAGGTGTCCATAGATGTAGTAGTAAGCCGCATCGTAGGCAGGTTTGTAGGCAGCGACCGAATTGGCATATTCGCTCATGGCCTTACGCAGGGCTTTGCCCGATTCGGATGCGTCCGGTCCATAGGCGGATTCGTCGGTTACGATTCCGTAGAAACCCTCGACCGGTCCGGTTTCGGAATTGTCGGTGAAATTGAATTCGGGGAAGAGTTCTTGATGGAGGAAGAGGTTCTTGCGGATGTCGGTGGCGGGGAAGAGGTCGATCAACTCGCGGTTGGCGATGATTCCGTAGCCTTTTCCGGCGTTATAACCGTTGTAACCCATTGTCACACCGTGAGCATAATACCATATGTTTTCGTTAGCGCTGCCATAGGTGCCCCATATCCACTCGTCGTTAGGTTCGCAGAAGCCCGAACGGTATTCGGCTACGCTCATCAACGGGTGGGCGGCGTAGGCCTTGGGAGCCATGGCCTGCGCCGTGGGCCAGTCCTCGCGGTTCAGGGCGGCCCGGGCGTAGACGGCATAGGCTACCGACAAATCGGGCTCCCAGAAGTTCGAGCGCGAACGGCCCGAGGAGGTGTAGAGTTCGATGGCCTCGTCGAGGTCCTCATAGATCCGCTCGTAGCACTTGGCCAGCGAGGAGAGCTCCAGGCCGCCCGTCGATTCGTCGAGCCGCAGCACGACGCCGTCGGAAGCTCCGTTGTCGGAATCGCACCAGCGATGTGCGTAGAGCTGCACGAGCATGGTGTAGGCATAGGCCCGGAATGTCAGCGCCTGCGCCTTGATGAACTCGCGGTCGGCCTCCTCGCCTGCGGCCTCATGGATATGGGTGATGACCGAATTGGCGTTGCTGACGAGGATATAGTAGTAATACCACGGGTAGTGCAGATACATGGAAGTCGTACGCTGCATGTACGTCTGATTCATGATGGGCGACCAGCCGGGAGCATACTGCGGGAAACAGAAGTCGTTGCCGGGATACTCGCCGTAGATGAGCTTGATGGTCCCTTCGCCGTTGAATCCCTGTTGGTAGTATTGGTGCTGCGTGGTCATCATCTCGCAGATGCCGTTGATGGCCTGTGCGGCGTTTTCAGTGGTGGCGAATGCCGTCGTGGGCGACGTGCTGTCGGTGGGAACGGTGTCCAGATAATCCTTGGAACACGAACCCAGCGCGAGCGAACCTGCCAGCAGCACCGCCATATATTTGAAAGTCGTTTTCATAATTTACCTCTCTTGAATGAACGATATTAGAGTTTGATGCTGAGACCCAGCGAGAAGATACGCGCCGTGACGTAGGTGTTGTCCATGGCGCCGGTGAAGCTGTACTGCGGATTCATGCCCTTGAGCGAGGTGAACGTAGCGGCGTTCTCGATGCCGACGTTGACCGACAGCCCCTCGATGCCCATCTTCCGGGTAACGGTCTTGGGGAAGTTGTACGACAGGCTGATGTTCTTGATGACGAAGTACGATGCGTCCTGCAACCAACGGTCCGAAGCGGCATTGTTGTCGGTGCTGAGGTTCATGTCGGCGACGGGGATGCCGTTGGGGTCGATCCGGTCGGGCGAATCGGCCGTCATGCCTTGGGGTACGCCCGACCATGACTTCAGCATGTCTTTGTGCAGGGCCGATGCGCTGTTGGCCGACATGGACATCAGCGAAGCGTAGGTCGAATCGTAGACCTTGCCGCCGAGCGAGTAGGTGAAGAGGACCGAGAGGGTCAGGTTCTTCCAGCTCAGCGAAGTCGAGATACTGCCGTAGACGTCGGGAATGGCCGAGCCGCTCCAGTCGCGCACGCCGTAGGTGGTGTCGGTGGTGTAGTAGCTGTCGCCGATTTGCACGTACTTGTCGGCCGGTATGGGTTTGCGCCCGTCGGCCTCGCCGTCGACGTAATAGCTGCCGAAGTCGATGCGGTAGAGCGAGTTGCCCGTCATCTGGTCGACGCCGACGAATTTGTAGGTCTTGAAATCGTAGATGCCGTGGCCCTCGGAGTAGGTGCGCAGGGCCCCCAGCGAGATGTCCTTGCCGTCGGGCAGCTTCTTGATTTTGTTCTTGAGGAAGGTGGCGTTCAGACCGATGTTCCAGTGCCAGTCGCGGCGGTTGATGACGTCGACGTCGGTGGCGATTTCAAAACCGTAGTTGCTGACCGAACCGATGTTCTTGGTGATGGAAGCCATACCCGTGGCCGAGGTCCCGTCAGCATGGTTGTAGATGTCCGTGGCACCGGCCGACAGGGGCAGGTAAACGTTGAACAGCAGATCGCGCGAACGCTTGTCGAAGTAGTCGAGCGTGAGGTTCCAGCGGTTGAACAGCCGGGCGTCGATGCCGACGTCGAACGATGCGGAGGTCTCCCACTTGATGTCCTTGGCCAGGTTCTGCGACTTGAAGAGCGTGCCCATACCGCCGTTCATGTTTTGCGCGTAGAGAGCCATGTAGGCGTAGTAACCGACGCCTGCGTCGTTGCCGACTTCGCCGTAGGAAGCACGGAGCTTGAGGTTGTCGACCCACGAGGCGTTCTGCATGAACTTCTCGCCCGAAATTATCCAGCTGGCGCCCACCGACCAGAAGTTGCCCCAGCGGTGGTCGGGATGGAAGCGCGAAGAGCCGTCGCGGCGGAACGAACCCTCGACGAAGTAACGGTTGTCGTAGTTGTAACGGGCGCGGGCCAGGTAGGATTCGGTTTTGTAGGCGGTGGAAGCACCCTCGCCGTAGACCAGCTCGGAGAAGTTGGAGAGCTCGTGGTTGTCGCCCGAGAGTTTCTGCCCGCTTTTGAGGATGTAGTCGGTTTCAAATTCGTAGGAGAAATTCTCGTGGGCGAGCAGGGCGTCGACATGATGCAGGCCGAAATCGTGGTTCCATGTCAGCTGCTGCTGGAACGTGTAGTTCAGATAGCGGCTGTGATATTTGGTGGCGCGTCCGTTGTTGGAAGCGCCGTCGCCGATATTGGGGTTGTTGAACACGCGTTCGTTGTTGTTGCGCAGGTTCATGTCGCCGCGGACGGTGAACTGGAAGTCCTTGAGGAAAGTGACCGTGCCGTAAATCTGCCCGTTGAGGGTCATGCGGCGGATCAGGTCCTCGTCATTGCGCAGTTCGTAGGCGATGTTGCGGTTTCCCAGATAGGACGAGCTGGTGTCGTACTGCTTGCTGCCGTTTTCGTCGAGCAGGAACGAACCGTCGGCGTTGTGGAGGTAGACCGGATAGACCGGAGCCATCATGCGCGCCGCGTAGAACGGGTTGGCGAAGTATTCGCCCTCGGCGTTGTCTAAATAATGCTGCTTGGACGACGAACCGGAGAGGTCGAGCCCGGTCTTGAACCACTTGACCGGCTTGAAGTTGGCGGCCAGGCGTCCGGTGAAACGCGAGAAGTCCGAGGAGACGATGTAACCCTTTTCGGAGAGGTAGGAGAACGACGAATAGACGTCCCACTTCTCCCCTGCGGCGTCGGCCGAGAGGTTGTACTCCTGGCGGTAGCCGAGCCGTTCGACCTCGTCGTTCCAGTCGAGGTCGGTATAGCCTCCGAGCTGCTTGGCGACGAGCTTGCCGTTGGCGTCGAACAGCGCGTTGTCGGCCGCATCGTAGATGTTGCGCTTGACGACGGCAGCGATCAGGTTGGACGAAGCGTACTGACGGGCCGCGTCTTCGGCAAGCCCCATCTTGCTGGTCATCGCGTAGTTCTTGAATCCGGTCCACATGGTTTCCATCCACGGGTCGGCCTTCAGACGTTCGTACTCGGCGATACCGCGGTTGTAGATGCCGTGGGTGGTGCTGGCGGTGACGCTGACCTTTTCGCTGCGGCCTTTCTTGGTCGTGATGACCACCACGCCGTTGGCGGCACGGTTGCCGTAGAGGGCGGCCGATGCGGCGTCCTTGAGCACCGAAATGGATTCGATGTCGGCCGAATTGAGGTCGGAAATGTTGCCGTTGTAGACCATGCCGTTCACGACGTAAAGCGGCTTGTTGGTACCGTTGACCGACCCGAAACCGCGGATACGGATTTCGGGGTCGTGGCCCGGCTCGCCGTAGGTGTTGTTGACCTGGATGCCGGGGGCGGCACCTTCGATGACGCCCGTGACGCTGGTCGTGGTGCGCTTCTCGATGTCGGCGGCCTTGACGGCGGCTACCGAACCCGTCAGCGATGCCTTGGAAGCCGTACCGTAAGCCACGACGATCACGTCGTCGATGGACTGCGAATCCTCCTTGAGCTCGATGTCGAGCCAGGTTTTGCCGCCGACCGGAACGCTCTGGGTTTCGTAACCGAGAAACGAAACGGTCAGCGTAGCGTCGGCGGGAGCCGTCAAGGTGAACTTACCGTTGGAGCCGGTGGTGGTGCCTGCCGACGTACCGTCGACCACGACGGTCGCTCCGACGATCGGCTGACCCTCGGGGTTGGCAACCGTACCGGATATTTGCCGGTTCTGAGCCCCGACGAACAACGCTCCGGCTCCCAGAATCGCAATTAACGATAGTACAAGTTTTCTTACCATAAACGTTAATTTTAATTGGTTTTTAAAATAAAAAACGCAGAGGGCCGATTGACGGATGCAATCATTTGCTGCTCAGATATTTGTATGCAAGCCGAAGCCCGGCGGCCCGAAAAAAGGACAGTCCCTTGAAATTCAGCGACAAAAGGCGAAGTCTGCGCCGGAATCCGGCGCGCACAAGTCGCCAAAAAGTAACCTTGCCGACCGCTCGAACCGTCCGGAAATAAGCTGTTTAGTCCGGTTCATGCACCGAAAGGCGGTCGCTTAATCGTTACCTTTAGCGGCAAATCGAACTTAAACCAAGCAGAAAACGGATGAGAAGCACGTTCAGAATACTTTTCTACCTCAAGAGGAATGCGCCGCTCAAGAACGGCCGGGTGCCGATTATGGCGCGTGTCACGCTGAACGGCCAGCGCGTACAGCTGTCGACGCATCTGAGTGTGAACCCGGAAACCTGGTGCGCCGCGACGGGGCAGGTGGCGGGCCGCGGGCGGTGCGCCGACGAAATCAACCGCCAGCTTGCCGACATCCGTTTCCGGATCGAACAATGCTACCGGACCTTGTTTCTGAACGGTTCGGCGGTCACTCCGGCGATGGTCAAGGAAGCCTATCTGGGCGTTACGCACCGCGATTGCCTGCTCGAATTTTTCCGTCGCCACAACGAGGAGTTCCGCCGCATGGTGGGTGTCAGCCGCAGTGCGGCTACCTATAATAAATATAGGTGTGTCTGCCATCACTTGGAGCGCTACGTGCGGCAGACCTATCGGCGGGACGATTTGGCTTTCTCCGAACTCGACAAAGGATTCGTGACGGGATTCCATGCCTATATCGTCCAGCAGTGCAGCCGCAAAAAGAACACGGCCTGGATTTACATGATTGCGCTCAAGCACGTGCTGATGGTGGCCCGAAGCAAAGGCTGTCTGACGCACGACCCGTTCGCCGGGTATAAGCTGCACAGCGAATTCGTCAGCCGCAACTATCTGAACGAAGCGGAGATAAACAGAATGATGCGGCTGGAATTGCCCTCCGGAGCGTTGCGGCTGGTGCGCGACGCTTTTGTGTTCAGCTGCTTCACGGGGCTTTCCTATGTCGACGTCTGCAACCTGACCCGGCGGCAGATTCAGCAGAACGGCGGCCAGACATGGGTCGACTTGACCCGCCGCAAAACGGGTACGGAAGTCAGCGTGCGTCTTTTCGCTTTGCCGCAGGCTATTTTGTGCCGCTATCTGCCCGCAGACTGCGACGAACCGATATTCGGGTTGCCCGGCAACGGCTGGTGCAACAAGCGGCTGGAGCAGCTTGCGGCCGCGGCGGGCATTTCCAAACGGGTCACTTTCCCCACGGCCCGCCACACCTTTGCGACGACGATGACCCTCTCGCAGGGGGTGGCCATCGAAACTATCAGCAAACTGCTGGGACACAAGAATATCCGCACCACGCAGATTTATGCCGTCATTACGCACTCGACGCTCGACGGCGAAATGAACCGCCTTTCCCGGCGCATCGACGCGCTCTATCCGCAGGCGGCTGTCGCGGAGCTTTGCGAATAAATCGGCGGCCGGAAAGGGGGTTCTTCTTTCATCTTGTTACTGGGAGCCCTTATTTGCTATCAATTCGTTCATTTTGATTTATTTTTCAATAAAGGCCGAAAGTTGCGCGGGGAGCTTGGTTACGGATTGAAAGCTATTTCTTAAAATAACAAATGGAATGTAATCGAAAATTTACTTTTCGCAAAATAATCGCCATGTTGCTAAATTTTCTTATAAATATTCTTGCTTTTCGGCTTTCCGTTTCCTATCTTTGCCATGAGCTTTTTATTTTAAAAACCAATTAAAATTAACGTTTATGGTAAGAAAACTTGTACTATCGTTAATTGCGATTCTGGGAGCCGGAGCGTTGTTCGTCGGGGCTCAGAACCGGCAGGTGTCCGGTACGGTGTCGGGCCCCGACGGCGCGCCGGTAGTAGGTGCGACCGTCATGGTCGATGGTACACTTATCGGTACCACTTCGGGTGCGAACGGCTCGTTCTCGCTTTCGGCGCCTGCCGACGGGTCGCTGACCGTGTCGTTCATCGGATATGAATCCAAGACGGTTGCCATAGCAGGCAAAACGCATATCGACATTGCGCTGGCCGAAGATATGCAGGCCATCGACGACGTCATCGTGGTGGCGTTCGGTACGGCCCGCAAGGAGGCTTTTACCGGTTCAGCCAAGATGATTCAGTCGGACGACCTGATAAAGACCCAGTCCTCGAACGTGCAGGACGCACTCGTCGGCAAGGTTTCCGGCGTGCAGTTCGCTTCGGAATCGGGCCGTCCGGGTTCGGGTCAGAAAATCTACGTCCGCGGTTACGGCTCCATGTCGGCGCAGAACACCCCGCTGTGGGTGGTCGACGGCGTGCCCTACGAAGGCGACGTCAATAACATCAATGCGGCCGACATCGAGTCGATTTCGGTGCTCAAGGACGCCGCATCCAATGCGCTGTACGGTGCCCGCGGTGCCAACGGTGTGATTATGGTGACCACCAAGCGCGCCAAGGTAGGCGATGCAGTCGTGTCGTTCGACGGCAAATGGGGTCTCAACACCCGCGCTCTGCGTACCTACGACATTGCGGACAATGCAGGCGAATACTACGAAATGCACTACAAGGCGCTGTACAATTATTATACCCTCGACCAGGGTTACGACCCTGCGGCGGCCAACATCGCAGCCAACCAGCTGCTGACGTCGAACATCGCCGGAGGTCTGGGCTACAATGTGATGACGGTGCCCGAGGGTCAGAACCTCATCGGTACGAACGGTCGTCTGAACCCGCTCGCTACGGAGGGCCGTCTGGTCGACTATAACGGCCAGCAGTATTTGCTCAAGCCCGATAACTGGCTCGACGAAATCTACAAGACGTCGTTCCGCCAGGAGTACAACGTGAGCGTTTCCGGAGCTACGGACCGTTCCAACTTCTACGCATCGCTGGGTTACCTGGACAACACGGGTATCATCGACGGTTCGAGCAACGAACGTTATACGGCCCGTCTGCGCGCTGACTATCAGGCCAAAAAGTGGCTCAAGATCGGCGGTAACATGTCGTATACCCATTTCGTGTGGAACAATGGTAACAAGACCAATGACGACGGCGAAAGTCAGGGCGAAGGTAACGCCGACGGCGGCAACGCATTCGCTACTGCCGTTCGGATGGCGCCGATTTATCCCGTCTACATGCGTGACGGCAACGGCAACATCATGATCGACAAGTACGGCATGAAACTCTACGATACCGGCGACGGTCGCAACGGCGGTGCCCTGCGTTCCAACGGCGGTGTGAGCAACGACCTGCAGAACATCCAGCTGAACCGCTATATCAACGAGGGCAACGCCATGATGGCGGGCGGATTCCTCGATTTCAATCTTTACAAAGGTTTGAAACTGACGCTCAACGGCAACGTGGCGCTCGACGAGACGCGCGGCACGGAGGTGCAGAATCCGTTCTACGGTCAGTTCGCTTCGTCGGGCGGTGCGGTCTTCAAGTCCCATGCGCGCGACATCGCCTACAACTTGCAGCAGTTGCTCTCTTACAGCGAGACGTTCGCCGACAAGCACAACGTGGACCTGCTCGTCGGTCACGAAATGTACAACCGCAAGCAGTACAGCCTCTACGGCAGCAAAACCGTCATGTTCTCGCCCGACAACTTCGAGTTGAGCGGTGCTACGGTCGATTCGTCGCGTTCGGGTTCTTCGGTACTCGAATACAACAACGAGGGTTATTTCTTCCGTGCCCAGTACAACTACGACGAGAAGTATTTCGTTTCGGGTTCGTACCGCCGCGATGCTTCGTCGCGTTTCCATCCCGACCACCGTTGGGGTAACTTCTGGTCGGCAGGCGCCGCATGGCTCATCTCCAAGGAAGGGTTCATGGACGGTACGAAAGGCTGGCTCAACATGTTGAAGCTGAAAGTATCCTACGGTTCGCAGGGTAACGACAATCTCGGCACCAAAGCCGAAACCTATTTCCGTTATGCCGATTATTACAGCATCGAGAGCGACGGTAACGGCGGCGTGACGAGCGTGCTTCAGCAGAAAGGCAATCCTGACATTACGTGGGAGACCAACTCCAACCTCAACGTCGGTATCGAATTCGGTTTCTGGAACGACCGTCTGCGCGGTGGCATCGACTTCTTCAACCGCAAGACTTCGGACATGCTCTTCCAGCTCGCAACGCCGGTGGAGGCAGGCTACACTTCGATTTGGACCAATATCGGCGACATGGTCAACCGCGGTGTCGAAATCGAGTTGGGCGCCGACCTCATCCGCACGAAGAACCTCGTATGGGATTTCTCGGTCAACATGACACACTACAAGAACAAGTTGGTCAAGCTGCCCGATCAGTATAAGAACAACACCACCGCCGACGGCCGTCATGTGGGCCGTCAGACCAGCAGCCGCTTCTACACCGAGGGTGAATCCATCTTCTCGTTCTACCTGCCCACCTATGCCGGCGTGGAGGAAAAGACGGGTAAATCCATGTGGTATACCTATCGGACCAGCGAGAAGACGGGCGAATTGGAGCGTGTGACGACCACCGACTACTCGACCGCTTCGGCCGAGGGCCGCGAATTGCAGGGCGATGCACTGCCCGACCTCTATGGCGGTTTCAACACGTCGCTGCGTTTCTACGGTGTCGATCTGTCGATCGGCTTTACCTACCAGATCGGCGGTCAGGTGCTCGACCAAGGCTATCAGGCCTACATGGCTTCGCCCGGGGGTACCTCTACCGGATTCAACTACCACCGCGACCTGCTCAAATCGTGGTCCGAAGACAACAAGGGCTCGAACATTCCGCGTTTCGCCTATGGCGACCCCAATCAGAACGGCACATCGAGCCGTTTCCTGACCGACGCTTCGTTCCTGAACATTCAGAACATCACGCTCGGCTATACGCTGCCCCAGCGCATTACCCGCAAGTTCCTCGTCGAGAAGCTGCGCGTTTACCTGGCCTGCGACAACGTATGGTACTGGTCGCAGCGTCAGGGTCTCGATCCCCGTCAGAGCATCGGCGGCATATCGAATCCCTACTACTACGCCCCGATCCGCACTTTCTCGGGCGGTCTGTCGGTAACGTTCTAAATTTTTAACGACGAATCAGTATGAAAATGAATCAGATCATAAAATTCACGGCCGTTCTTCTCGGCTCCGCCGTGGTGTTCGCGGGGTGTATCGAGGAGACTTTCCCCGAGAGCGGATACGCTACGGGCGGGCAGATTGCCGAATCGCCGTTCGCGCAGGACGGGGTTCTTTCCGCCATGCCTACGATTCTCATTACCAATTATGTCGACATCGAAGAGCACTTCGATTTCGGTTATCCGGGTATGTTGGGCGCTATGGACCGTCTGGCCGGCGAGGTGTTTCCCGTGGCCGGCAACTTGCCGGGCGGCAACCAGTACTACGACCGTTGGCAGGCGTATCTTTATCCCTGCAATTCGGACGGATTGGATGCCAATGGTTATGTGGCTCCGTTCTTCTATAAGAATTATTACCAGTTCGTCTATGCGGCCAACGAGGCTATCACGCTGTTCAGCCAGAACGAGGATTCGGCTCAGAATCTGGGCGTAGCCAAGGCGTTCCGTGCGTTCTTCTACCTCGATATGGCCCGTCTCTACGACCCGCTGCCCGCCAAGGCTGCGATAGGGTCGTACGACGTCTCGGCCGTTGCCGGTCTGACGGTGCCCATCGCTCGCGAGGGTATGACCATGGAGGAGTTGGAGAACAACCCGCGTGCTACGCGTGAAGAGATGTTCACCTTCATCTTCGAGGACCTCGACGCCGCAGAGAAATTGATGGCCGATTATACTCCCGCGACCCGGAACCTGCCTTCGCTGGCTGTGGTTTACGGTCTCAAGGCCCGGGCTTATCTGTGGCTGGGCGGTTTCGACGAGCAGTACGCTGCGATTCCGACCGGCGAGGCCGCTTATCGCAAGGCTGCCGAGTATGCCCGCAAGGCTATCGTCGCTTCGGGCGCCCCGATTACTTCCGAGGCTCAGTGGCTCGACAAGACGACCGGATTCAACACCGTCATTTCTTCGTGGATGTGGGCCATGATTCAGTCGACCGACACGGTGCTCAATAACCTCTTGTCGTGGACGGCCCACATGTCGCCCGACGCCATCTGGGGTTACGGCAATGGTGCCCAGCCCGGTATTTCGGTCTTCAGTTACAATCGTATCGCCGCAACCGACTTCCGCAAGAAGATTTTTGTAGGCCCGGACCGCAATTATGCGGCTATCAGCCCCTACACGAACCTTACCGCGGCCGAGTTCGAGGGCGAAGATGCCATGGCGCCGATCGCTCCCTTCACTTCGTTCAAGTTCCACACCAACGGCGGTGAGAAGCGCAACTACTCGCTCGGCAACGTGACGAGTATTCCGTTGATGCGCGTCGAGGAGATGTACCTCATCGAGGCCGAGGCTACGGCCCATTACGATGCGGCTGCGGCCCGTCCGCTGCTCCAGTCGTTCATGGCTACGCGTGCCGCCGGCTATTCGATTCCCGCAGGCAACGACCTTGTCGAGGAAATCATCTTCCAGAAGCGCATCGAGTTCTGGGGCGAGGGTATCATTCTCCACGACCTGAAGCGTCTGAACATGAGCATGCAGAACGGTAAGAGCGGCACCAACGCTCCGTCGATGGCCCAAATCTCCACGGACGGCCGTGCTCCCTGGTGGAACTGCGTAATTCCGCTTTCGGCCGTTCAGCAGAACAAGGCCCTCAGCGGCAAAAACAATCCCAACGCAACCTATACGTACAAGTCTGTAAAATAAAACGGCATATGAAAAGTCTGAAGATATTCATTCTGGCGGCTGTTGCCATCGTGGCGGGGCTCTTCGCGGCCTGCAGCGACGATGACTTCAAGGCCGGGCCCGCGGTCTCCGGTACGCAGGTCTATTTCCCCGAGAGCATCGCGGCCGAGTACAGCATCGGCGACGATGTCAGCGAAATCGTCATTCCGGTGATGCGTGTGGTCGGCACCGAGGCGCAGACGGTCGCTGTCCTTGCCGATGACAAGTCGGGCTTGTTCTCCATCCCTGCGTCGGTCAGCTTCGCTGCCGGCGAGAAGAAAGCCGAACTGCTCATGACGTTCGACCGTACGCAGCTCGAAGACGGTACGGACTATCCTATCAGTTTCTTGCTGAACGACGAGGAGAACACCACGCCTTACGGCAATAGCCAGCTCGCTATCACGGTCACTCCGTGGCCGTGGGAGTTGCTCGGCACGGGTCTGTTCCGCGAGGATTATTTGGGTCCGTTGTTCGGTGCGGCTTCTCCTGAAATCGAGGTGCCGATTCACAAGCACAAGTCGCGCGAGGGGATTTATATGGTCGAAGACATGTTCGGTTGGAATTATCTGACAGAAGTTTTCGGGGCCACCCAGGCTCAGCTTTCCAAACAATGGAGTATTACTCCTACCAATATCGTCATCGATTGTTCCGATCCTAATGCTGTGAACCTCGAACGCCAGTGGACCGGTATCACCGAGAGTACCAACGGATACGGCGATTTCCTTATTTGGTCCGATGAACCGGGAACGTTGGTCGATGGCGTTGTTACATTCCCCAAAGACGGTATGTCTTGCGGCATGCTTGGAACTCAGAAATCGTATTATGCCAATTCAAACGGCAATTTCCGGATTCTGTTGCCCGGTGCCGAAATCGTGGATTATTCGCTTGCGGTCGAGTACGACAGCATGCGTGTGGATAACGATGGGGCTACCTCGGCGGTGCTGACGTTCAACTACGGCGCTGATGTCACGGGTATCGGTTATGTGGTCGTTCCCAGCAATATTTCCGCTGAGGAGCGCGCAACGCTCGCTGCCGCCATCGCTGACGGTTCGGCCAAGGACCTCAACAAAATCGAGAACCTCGACGGTTCGGGTTCCGTAACCGAGAAGTTCGTTCTTGCAGGCAGCGGCGCTCATACCGTTGTGGCTGTGGCCAATGACAAGAACGGTCAGCCCCTTACGGCCGATTTCGTAGCGATCAACTTCTTCTTCCCGGGTTCGGGTGGCGCCGCGGCGCCCGAGTGCGAGGTGCAGGCTCAGCTCGGTTTGCCCAGTGCGCTGGTGCCGGAAAATGCTGCTAAATATCCTGATCAGAACAACCTGGCTTATTTGGTCAAGGGTTCGGAGCTTCAGTCCGTGAAACTTTATCTGAATAAGACCGCGGTCATCGAGGGCGCTGGGATGGAGCCCGAGGCAATCGTGGACAGCTATGGTAACGACATGGGTGCCACTCAGCTCGCCGCAGCCAACGGCGCAGGCTTTGCGAATATTTTTATCGAACTCGATCCGGATACTTCCTACACGCTGATTGTCAAGGCTACCAACGTCTACGGCAAAAGCAAGGTCGTGACGGCCGAGTGTTCGACTGCACAGATCGATTATACGGGTGAACTCGTCATCGGCAATTATCTGATGCAGTATGAATTAACAGGACCGAGCGGAAGCACTACCCTTAAAAATGAATTTACCATAGTTCCTCAGGAAGCCGGAAACGATGTCGATTTCTTTGTCTCGAACTTGGGGACTAAAATCAGCGGCATATCTTGGTATGCAGCCTATGATTCCGCGGCTTCGACCTTGACGCTCAGCGGTATCTGGAAAGGTGATGAAAATCTTGGCAGTGTGCTGGGTGGATGGATAGGGATTTCCGAGACCGAGGCCGTGGCTTTCATCTCGAAAAACCCTTCCGATGACCAGTCTAAAGGAGGTGATCCGATTGTTTTCAAGGTCGATCCTGCGACCAAGCAGTTGGTGAAACTGAATACGAACCTTCAAGTTCAGGTAGGAACGATCGAGGGCCAGTCTGTGACAAATCCGCAGCTTGTAGCTATTTTCAACGCTGACGGTACGACTATCGCCTTTCAGACCGGCAATGCCGGCACATCGTCCGCTACTTTGAGGACGCATGGTATCGGCGCGGCGATTCCGTTCAGCAGCGTTGCCGGTATGAAGCTCGCAGGCGGCCGCAATCTCTTGAAGTCGAACGCTGTTCCGGCTGGTGACGGTTGGGCTTGTCCGGTCCGGACGCTCAGCGTGAAGCCCGAGCGCTGCGAGCCGTCGCCGAAGACTTTCGGCCGCGTCGCAACGTTCAAGCTCGTCGACAGCAACGCACGTTTGGCGAAGTAATTGTCGCCATGTTCTCCGCACAACCCGACACAGTATGCAAATTGCTGTGCCGGGTTTGTGCCCTTTAGGTACCGACGCGTCGTAACGGCGCATAACTTGATGATTATAGGACTATGACAAAAATGAGAACTTTCTGGAGCCTGTTGCTCGCCGCCGCGGTCCTCGCCGGGTCGTGCGCCAAGGACGAACTCGGGCAAGCAGGGGAGACCGCGCCCGATGACGGGCTCTCCGCCAAACTCGTTTTCTCGGCCGATAATGCCCGGCAGGGCGAGCTGCTGGTCTGCTTCAGCAGCGATGCTGCGGATCGGATCGAATCGGCGGTCGGCGCTATGACGCGTGCGTGCGGCATCGCCACCCGTTCGGGTATCGGCGATTTCGATGCCGTGCTCGACGGCATCGGGGTGAAGACGCTCCGGCGCCTTTTTCCGGTCGATTCGCGCCATGAGGAGCGTACGCGGGCCGCAGGGCTGCACCGCTGGTATTTCGTCGGTTTCGACGCTGATGCCGACCTGGACTTCGTGGCCCGGCAGATGGCCGCAGTCGCCGAGGTCAGCAAGGTGGAGTTCAACCAGCAGCTCAGGCATGTGGCCTGCGGCGAGGTCGTGCCGCTGACCGAATCCCCTGTGGTGGCTCCGACCCGGGCTGCCGTCCAGTTCGATGACCCTTACTTGGAGCGTCAGTGGCATTATATCAATACGGGCAACACGACTTTGTACGACGGAATTAAGGTGGGTGCCGATGTCAACTGCGCCGAGGCTTGGCGTCTCTGCACGGGCGATCCCCGTGTGGTGGTTGCCGTGCTGGACAATTGCGTGCAGTGGGACCATCCCGACCTGGCCGCCAACATGTGGATCAATTCCGACGAGACGCTCAACGGTGCCGACAGCGACGGGAACGGTTATGCCGATGATATTCACGGTTATAACTTCGTGGACGACAAGGAGCTGACCATCAGCACCATCAAGGACGCCGACCACGGTACCCATGTGGCCGGTACGGTTGCTGCCGTCAACAATAACGGCCGGGGTGTCTGCGGCGTTGCCGGAGGTTCGGGCAACAACGACGGCGTGAAAATCATGTCGTGCCAGATTTTCTGCGACGACCGGGGTGGTTCCGCCGAGCAGACGGCCCGGGCGTTCAAGTATGCGGCCGACAACGGGGCGACCATCGCCCAGTGCAGTTTCGGTTACGAAGCGGGCGGCATCACTTCGGACGACGCGTATGTCCGCAATGCCAGCGTCGAGAAACAGGCCATCGACTACTTCATCGCCACGCAGAACTGCCCGGCTGTGGGCGGCGGCGTGGTCATCTTCGCGGCCGGCAACGACGAGAAAGGGATGGCGAGCTATCCGGGCGCCTACCGCGATTATGTCTCCGTTACGTCCATATCGTGCGACTATACGCCTGCTTACTATACCAATTACGGCCCCGGCTGCAACATCGCGGCTCCCGGCGGCGATGCCTACCAGTCCTATCCGCAGGCTACGTCGCAGGTGCTTTCGACCATCAACGGCGGCAAGTACGGGTATATGCAGGGCACTTCGATGGCCTGCCCCCACGTTTCGGGCGTGGCTGCGCTGGGTCTTTCCTATGCGTTGCAGTTGGGCAAAACGTTCACTCAGAGCGAATTCGTGGCGCTCCTGCTCACGTCGGTCAACAACATCAATCAATATTGTACGGGCGTCGATGCCAAGTATGCCAAGCAGATGGGCAGCGGTTATATCGACGCTTTCCAGCTTTTGATGAACGTGCGCGGCATCACCTGCATCCAGGTGCCCGTGGGTTCGCAGGCTACGGTCCGTCCGCTGGAGTACCTGGGCGACGGCAATGCCTCTCTGACGATTGCGAGCGTCGAAATTTCCGACGAGGACCGGGCCCGGCTCGGCATCGGGGCGGCGCCGACGATTTTCTCCAATCAGGTGCTCTTCAAGTGTACGAAACCCGGTTCGGCCATCATCCGTATCCGCCTGCAAGCCGGAACGAACAGCGGCAGCGGCATGAACGGAATGACGATTACCCGCGAATTCGCGCTCATCGCCCGCGAGAGCCGGTCGGCGAACGGAGGTTGGTTATAAAACAGCATGCAGCTATGAAAAATATCAAATGGTTATTGATTGCTTTGGCCGCGGCGTGCCTGACGACCGCCTGCGGCGGCTCGTCTGACGACCCGGGACAGCCCGGCAACGGAAACGGGAATGTCGTGGGTGAATGGCACATGTTGTCGTGGAGCAGTGCGCCCGCGGCGGCCGATGTCTATCTGTCGTTCGACGAGACAGGGGCGTTCGACCTCTACCAGCGTTATACCAGACCGACCTACGAGCATTTCAGCGGGACCTATTCCTATGCGGGCGGTAAGCTCAGCGGCTTATACAGCGACAATGCCGCATGGGGCAACAGTTACAAGGTGACTTTCAATGGCGACGGTTCGCAGATGACGCTCATCGGAGTGGCCGGTACCGCCGACGTCGCGGTGTTCGCTCGGGCTCCGATTCCCGAAGAGATTCGTTCCGGCGAGTTGGAGGCTGCCGCTTTGCAGGCCCGGTCGGAGCAGACGCTGCGGTTCCTTTAGGCAGGTTCGTCTTTCGGATATCCTTTCGGTCGGCACCCTTTTTCGCGAGGGGTGCCGATTTTTTTCGGGGGGAGGGCCGGGAGGGTCGTGCGAAAAAAGTGCATAAAATTTGCGCGGCGATTTGCAAATTCAAAATTTATTCCTACCTTTGTGCCACGATAATACGGTTATCCGTTCTTATCCGGATGGTGCCATAGCTCAGTTGGTAGAGCAAAGGACTGAAAATCCTTGTGTCCCTGGTTCGATTCCCGGTGGTACCACAGCCGAAAGCCGCTTACGAAAGTAGGCGGCTTTTTCGTTTACTCGTCGGCGAGCGCCATGTGGAGGATGGGGTAGGGCTTGCCGGAGGTGTCAAGCAGTCAGCACATCGAGTTCCACGGCTGTGGGACGGGCAAGGCGTTCTATCGAAGTTGTTTTCATAGCAGAGTGACGGGCGGCTTGCGCCGGGAGAAATTGCGGGCCAGGGCCTCGGCGAAGGACGTTTCGTAGCTCCGAGCTCCGGTCGGGCAGCCTTTGACGCAGGCGCAGCAGCGGATGCAGCGCTGCGGGTCGGTGTGCAGTTCGTCGCCGCGTGCGATGGCTTGCGTCGGGCAGAGTGCTGCGCAGCGGCCGCACCGGGTGCAACGTGCGGCGTCGCCGACGGGGATGCGTACAACCGGATTTTTGCGCTGCCGGCGCCGATAGGCCAGCACGAAGCGGATAAATCGCAGCAGGGAGAGCAGGGACGTTCGGGGTGTTTTCAGCCGGGCAGCGTCGACGGTTGCAGGCTGTTCTGCGCGCAGTTTGGCCCGGATGTTTGCGCCGAATGCGGTTGCGACGGCCATGTCGTCGGCATCGGGGCGTCCGGCGGCAATCGGAGCGGCGGGGCTGCTGTACGAGTGTTCGCCCACGAATGCCGCCGCGGCAATGGGGCGGAATCCGTGGTGGCGGGCGAATTCCGCCAGTTCGACGGCGGCCTTTCCGAAATCGCGGTTGCCGTAGACGACTGCGATTATTGCAGGGGTGTCGTTGCCACGGATTTCGGCCAGCCGCTCGAAAGCCAAGGGCGGAATATGGCCGCCGTAGACGGGTGCCGCAAGGAGGGCGACCGTGTCGGGCCCGAACGTCAGAGCCGGTGCCTTGGTGTGGGTCAGGTCGGTCGCGACGACGGGAGAGCCGTCTGCGGCCGCTTGCGCAATGGCATCGGCTACGCGGCGGGTGGTGCCTGTCGGCGAAAAAAAGAGCGTGCGGAGTTCGGAGGGTTGCATGGTCGTCGGTTTTTCGCCGTAAAGATACGGTTTCTGCGGATTATTTCGTATCTTTAACTTCGCTGAAGATACTCCCGCTCGGCAAAATGCGAATGAATTTGCTTTTGCCCTCGCTTATTCGTATCTTTGGCTTCGCCGAAGATACTCACGCCTCGGGAATGCTCAAATAAATTTGGCATTCCGCTCGGCTTATTCGTATCTTTGACTTTGCCGAAGATTCGTTTTTTTCGGCAAAAAGCAAACACAGCTGCCATGATTCCGCAACCCGAACGCCAACAAATCATCGACCTGATCCGCCGCGAAGTCGTTCCGGCCATCGGCTGCACCGAGCCCATCGCCGTGGCTCTTTGCACCGCCCGGGCCGCCGAGCTGCTCGGTGCGCTGCCCGAAAAAATCGCGGTGCGGCTGAGCGCCAACATCCTCAAGAACGCCATGGGCGTGGGGATTCCCGGTACGGGGATGATCGGCCTGCCGATTGCCGTGGCGCTGGGCGCTTCGGTCGGACGTTCGCAGTACGGGTTGGAGGTGCTGCGCGACGTGACGCCCGAAGCCGTGGAGCAGGGGCGTGCCTATATCGACGAAAAGCGCATTTCAATCGGTCTCAAGGAGGGCATCGCCGAGAAACTCTATATCGAAATCGAGGCCGAAGCTGCCGGGCACCGGGCCGTGGCTGTCATTGCCGGAGGGCATACCCGGTTCGTCTATCTGGAGCGCGACGGGGTGGCGGAGCTCGACGAGCGTAGGTCCGGAGCGGCGGAGCAGGAGACGGACGGGGTGCCGCTGTCGTTGCAGCGGGTGTGGGATTTCGCCATGACGGCACCGCTCGACGAAATTCGTTTCATCCTCGAAACGCGGCGGCTCAACAAGGCGGCGGCCGAACGGTCGTTCAGCGGCGAATTCGGCCATTGCGTCGGCCGGACCCTGCGGCGCGAGCGCGAACTGAAAGTCATCGGCGACAGCATTTTCTCGCGGATTCTTTCCTACACCTCCGCTGCGTGCGACGCGCGGATGGCCGGGGCGATGATTCCCGTCATGAGCAATTCGGGCAGCGGCAACCAGGGCATCGCGGCAACGCTTCCGGTGGTGGTTTACGCCGAGGAGACGGGGGCCGACGAGGAGCGGACGATTCGTGCGCTGACCCTCAGTCATCTGACGGTCATCTACATCAAGCAGAGTTTGGGCCGCCTGTCGGCATTGTGCGGCTGCGTGGTCGCGGCTACCGGGTCGAGCTGCGGCATCGTCTATCTGATGGGCGGCGGTTATGCGCAGGCTGCGGCCGCCGTGAAGAACATGATTGCCAATCTGACGGGCATGATTTGCGACGGAGCCAAACCCAGCTGCGCCATGAAGCTCACGAGCGGCGTTTCGACGGCGGTTCTGTCGGCCCTGATGGCGATGGACGGCCATTGCGTGACGCCCGTGGAGGGTATCATCGACGAGGACGTCGACCGCTGCATCCGCAATCTGACCGACATCGGGCGCGACGGCATGAACGAAACCGACCGTCTCGTGCTGAATATCATGACCAACAAGTGCTGAGCGATACGCTGAAACAGAAAAAAGTCTCTTCCGCGCGACGGAGGAGACTTTTTTTGTGGCTGAAGCGGACGTTTATTGGAAAATCGTGCGGAGAATCAGGGCCGTGGCGCCTTGGTGGCTGGTGGTGTAGTCGCGGGCGATACGGCTGGTTTTCTGCAGGAAGCCGGGGTTGTCGCGCAGAGGGATGAACCATGCGAGCAACTGGTCGTAGTTTTCGACGGGGCAGGCGGCGCTCAGCGTCGCCAGGTCGCGGGCTTCCTTGAATTTCTGGTAGTTGGGGCCGAACGCGATGGGCAGGCCGAACGTGGCGGCTTCGAGCGTGTTGTGAATGCCTACGCCGAATCCGCCGCCGATATAACCCCATGCGGCGTAGCCGTAGACCGACGAGAGAAGTCCCACGGTGTCGAGAATCAGCAGCTGCTTCGAGCCGTAGCCCGTGCTCGGCGTCCAGGCCGTATAGCGCAGGGCGCCGCCGCGGGTCTGTTCCATGAGCCGGGCGATGCGGCCCTCCTCCATTTCGTGGGGCGCGATTAGGAACTTCACGTCGGGATTGTCGTTCATCAGCCGAATCAGCAGTTCTTCGTCCGGGCCCCATGTCGAACCTGCGACGAACAGCCTTTTGTCGCCCTTGAAGCGCTCCACGACGTCGATTTTGCGGGCCGCCCGGGCGATTTCGGCCACCCGGTCGAAGCGCGTGTCGCCTGCGACCACTGTGTTGTCGAATCCCAGTTCGCCCAGCAGCCGTTTCGATTCCTCGTTCTGCACGAACATGGCGTCGAAGGCTTCGAGCGCCTGCCGCCACATGCCGCCGTAGGGGCGGAAGAAAATCGAATCGGGCCGGAAGATGGCCGAGACGACATAGGTGCGGACCTTGCGGCGGCGCAGTTCCTTGAGCAGGTTGAGCCAGAATTCGTATTTTACGAAGACGGCGATTTCGGGGTGCGCGATGTCAAGGAAGCGCCGGGCGTTGCGCGGCGTGTCGATGGGCAGGTAGAAGATGTAGTCGGCCCCTTTGTAGTTCTTGCGGATTTCGTAGCCCGAGGGCGAGAAGAAGGTGAGCAGAATCTTGTATTCGGGGTGTTCGCGGCGCAGTTGTTCGAGGATGGGGCGCCCCTGCTCGAATTCGCCGAGCGACGCCGCGTGGAGCCATACGATGCGGGCGTCGGGGTCGATCGCCTGCTTCATGCGCTTGAAAAGGCCGCGGCGCCCTTCGGTCCACAGGCGGGCTTTCGGCATCCGGAGGCCGGCCAGACGGATGAGCCATGCGTAAATCCGCAGTCCCAGATTGTAGAAAAACATGGTGCTTCTCGGTAGTGCGTTTTGCGGCGCCGGGCGGTCCGGCGACCGCTCCGCTGCTGCGAAGTTTTTTATATAGAACAAAGATAGCATATTTTGTCGGAAATGCAAAATAGCCGGGCGGTTTCTCACCAATGGCATTCCATGGCCCGTTCGACCAGCTCCACGCGGGCCGTGCCGTCGGGGGCCAGTTCCACGGCCGCGAGGTCGAACTGCACCTCCATGTCGCAGTTCGTCGCGGTGATGTAGCAGCTCGCGGCCCGGCGCAGCGCCCGGAATTTCTGCGGCGTGATGGCGGCTTCCGGCGGGGTGAGCGAGCCTTGGCGGCGGGTTTTCACTTCGACGATGTGCAGCGTGAGCTCCTTCTGCGCCACAATGTCGAGTTCGTAGCGTCCGTGCCGCCAGTTGAGCGCACGGATTTCATAGCCCGCACGGCGCAGATGGTCCGCCGCGGCCTGTTCGCCGGCCCGGCCCGTTTCGGAGGAGGTCATACCTATTTATAATAGGAACGACAGGTCGTCGCCCGCCTTGACCTCGAACGGTTCCTGACCCTTCTTGAAAATGCGCATCGGCCGTTGGCCTATCAGTTCGAGCCGGTCGTCCTCGTAGCGGAGCATGCACCCCTCGCGCAGCCCTGCGACCCAGCGGCGCGGGTTGGCTTCGATGAATTCGAGGATGCGCTGTTCGCGGGTTTCGCCCGCGTGGCCTGCGGGATTGGCGTCCAGGTAGTGGGGGTTGATCTGGAACTTCACGGCGCCGATGGCCCGGAACGAGCGGGGTTCGACGATGGGCATGTCGTTGGTCGTCGAAATCGTCGGGCAGCAGACATTGCTTCCGGCCGACCAGCCCACGTAGGGTATTCCGGCCCGGATGCGGTCGCGGATGACCTGCATCAGTCCCTGTTCCTGCATCTTCTTGGCCAGCGCGAAGGTGTTGCCGCCGCCCACGCAGATCGCTTCGGCCCGGCGGATTGCACGGGCCGGGTCGACCGCCCGGTGGACCGAGCGCACGCGGATGCCCAGTTCGGCGAAGCGGGCGGCCACACGGCGTTCGTATTCGGCGTAGGAGAATGTCACGGCGGCATAGGGCACGAACGCTATTTCACGGACATCGTCGAGGAAACGCCCGATTTCGGGCAGCGGATAGCGCAGGTACTCCTCGCCGGCGTTGGTCGAATTGGAAATCAGAAGAAGTTTCATAAGGCGGTGGTTTTGAATCCCTTAATTTTGAAATTGTGCTGAATGTCCGAATTGTTGTGAACAAAAATTTTCGGGGTTTTGTCAAAAGTAATAAAAAAAGTGTTACTTTTGCGCACAACTACGTCGGAAATAAAATTTTGTTTCCTAAATAATTGTTTAACTAAAAACTTAAAATTATGTCAGAAGTTCAAGCTAAAGTTGTCGAGATCATCGTAGACAAACTGGGTGTCAAGGAGACGGAAGTAGTACCCGAAGCCAGCTTCACCAACCACCTGGGCGCCGATTCGCTCGACACTGTGGAACTGATCATGGAGTTCGAGAAGGCTTTCGATATTCAGATTCCCGACGAGGACGCTGAGAAGATCGCCACCGTAGGCGACGCGATCAGCTACATCGAGGAGCACAAGAAATAATTTCCCCCGCTTAATTCAATTCACACGACAATAAGGTTTTTCGTTTTATGGCAGAAAGAAGAGTAGTCGTCACGGGTATCGGTACGATCAACCCGCTCGGCAATAATATCGAGGAGTATTTCCGGAATCTGGAGAAAGGTGTCAGCGGTGCCGCGCCCATTACTCACTTCGATGCCGAAAAATTCAAGACCCGTTTTGCCTGTGAAGTGAAAAATTACGACCCGAACCAGTATTTCGACCGCAAGGAGGTACGCAAGTACGACCTTTTCACGCAGTATGCCCTCATCGCGGCCACGCAGGCCGTCGAGGACGCGGCGTTCGATTTCGACAAGCTCGACAAGGAGCGCGCAGGCGTAATCTGGGCTTCGGGTATCGGAGGACTCAAATCGTTCTTCGACGAATGTCTGGGCTACGCCGAGGGGGGTATGACCCCTCGGTTTAGCCCGTTCTTCATTCCCCGCATGATTTCCGACATCGCTGCCGGATTCATCTCCATGAAGTACGGTTTCATGGGTCCCAATTACTGCACCGTCTCGGCGTGCGCTTCTTCCAACCACGGTCTTATCGCCGCTTTGGAGGCCATCCGTTACGGCAAGGCCGATGTCATGATTACGGGCGGTTCGGAGGCTGCGGTCAACGAGCCGTCGGTCGGCGGTTTCAATTCGATGCAGGCCCTCTCCACCCGTAACGACGATCCCGGGCACGCTTCGCGTCCTTTCGACAAGGACCGCGACGGTTTCGTGGTCGGCGAGGGTGCCGGTGCGCTCGTGCTCGAAGAGTTGGAGCATGCCAAGGCTCGCGGCGCCAAGATTTACTGCGAGTTCGTCGGCGGCGGCGAGTCGGCCGACGCCCACCACTTCACGGCTCCCCACCCCGAGGGTATCGGCGCCATGAAGTCGATGCGCGACGCCATCAAGGACGCCGGCATCAGCCCCGAGGAGGTGGACTACGTCAATGTGCACGGTACTTCGACCCCGCTGGGCGACATCGCCGAGCTCAAGGCCGTCAAGGGCGTGTTGGGCGACCATGTCTACGACATCAACATCTCCTCTACCAAGTCGATGACCGGCCATTTGCTGGGTGCTACGGGTGCCGTCGAGGCGCTGGCCTGCATCATGGCCATCACCAAGGGAATCATTCCCCCGACTATCAATTGCGAGAACCGCGATCCGGAGATCGATCCCAAGCTGAACCTTACGCTCGACAAGCCGCAGCACCGCGAGGTGAAGTGCGCACTGAGCAATACGTTCGGTTTCGGCGGCCACAACGCTACGGTCGTTTTCCGGAAGTTCTAACCCTCGTCCCGCCCGCCGTGTTGGATTTTCTGCTGCGTCCTCTGCGGAGGAGCTTCGGCCGGGACAAGGCGTATTACACAATGGTCGATGAGATGTTCGGGTTCGTCCCGCACAACATCGAACTCTACAAGCTGGCTTTGGTTCACAAGTCAGCTTCTTTGGTTTTGGAGGACGGGCAGTCCATCAACAACGAGCGGCTCGAGTTTTTGGGCGATGCCGTCATCGAGGCCGTCACCTCCGATTTCCTGTTCATCGAGTTTCCCGGCCACGACGAGGGGTTCCTCACCAAGATGCGGGCCCGCATCGTCTCGCGGCAGTCGCTCAACGCGTTGGCCGTGCATGTCGGGCTCGACAGGCATGTCATTTCCAACGGCGGGGTCGCTTTCATCCAGAAGCATATCTTCGGCGATGCGTTCGAGGCTATGATGGGGGCTGTGTACCTCGACCAGGGTTACGAGTTTGTCAATCGTCTGCTTATCAATAATATATACAGGCGTTTCCTCAATGTCGACGAACTGACCCTTTCCGAGACCGATTATAAAAGCCGTCTGATCGAGTGGTGCCAGAAGCATCATCGGCAGGTGCTTTTCCGCACCGAGCACGACAAGGGTTATGCGCCCAATCATCCCGTGTTTTTCGCCACGGTGTTGGTCGACGGCATCGAGGTGGGCCACGGGTCGGGCGATTCCAAGAAGGAGGCTGAGCAGCAGGCGGCGTTTTCCGTGGCCGAGTATATGAGCGACGAGCAGTGCGCATCGTTGCTCGACCGGGTGGACCGGCTTACCAATTGATCCGGTCGTGAAAAATCTGTACGACAAATTGGCGGCGCGCGGTGCGGCATCCTTGACCGACAAGGAGTTGCTCACGTTGCTGACCGACGACGAGTTGACTGCCGAGGCTTTGTTGAAGGCTTCGGGCGGTTCGTTGGTGCGCCTGGGTTCCGCGGAGTTGGCGCGCCTGCGGATGATGGGCGGCCTGGGGCTGCGGCGGGCCCGGTTGTTGGTGGCTGCCGCCGAGTTCGGCCGTCGGGCCGCCGCCATGCAGGTGCAGGAAGCCGAAACCCTCTCGAACACCGAGGACGTGGTGCGTTATTTCCGGCCCCGGCTCGAAAAGCTCGATCACGAGGAGTGCTGGGCCGTTTACCTGACCTCTTCCAACCGCATTTTGGAGAGTTGGCGCATCAGCCAGGGCGGGGTGCAGGCTACGATTGTCGACCATCGGATCATCATCAAGCGCGCCCTTGAATTGTTGGCCACGCGGCTGGTCCTTATCCACAATCATCCCTCCGGTTCCGCCGAGGTCAGCGACGACGACAAGCTGCTGACCAAGCGCATTCTGCGCGCCGCCGGCTTCTTCGACATCCGCGTGCTCGACCATATCATCATTGCCCGCGAGGGGTACTTCTCTTTCCGTCAGTCCAAGATGTTGTAGCCGTCGACTTGTTGTTTCGGCTGGTTGTGGGGCTTCCGTGCTTTGTTCGGAGTGAATAGTGGTAAATAGGGAATAATTGGAAAGATATGTCATGTTGAGCGATAGCGAAACATCTTCCCTATTGATCAGGTAGATTCTTCGCTTGGTTTAGGCAGGCAGCGGCTCGGCCCGGCTAAGAGCCGGGTTTTATGGATTGTGTCGGCAGCGAATTAATATATTTCGTTTGCTTTTCCTCTCGCCTTGCACTTTACCTGCGCTCCGCTTGGTTTAGGTAGGCTGCGGCTCGGCCCGGCTAAGAGCCGGGTTTTATGGATTGTGTCGGCAGCGAATTAATATATTTCGTTTGCTTTTCCTCTTGCCTTGCACATACATTGCGAGAGGTGGACTCTCGCTTAGGCAGGCGGCGGCTTGGCAATGCCCAAATAAATTTGGCATTGCGCTCGCCTTGCACTACCTTTGTCCCCCTATGCTGTACAATTTTGCGAAATACCGGGAACAATACAAAGCCAATCTGAAACTGGCCCTGCCTGTCGTACTGACGCAGGTGGGACAAATCCTTACGCAGGTTGCCGACAACCTGATGGTCGGCCGCTACGGCGGCGAGGACCCCCTGCCGCTGGCCGCCGTGTCGTTCGGCGGTTCGGTCTTCTTCATCCTCTGCATCGCCGCCATCGGGCTGGCGCTGGGTATGACGCCGCTGGTCGGCGAGCTTTTCGTGCAGGGCGAGCACAAGCGTTCGGCGGCCTTGTTGCAGAACGGCATTCTGTTCTATACGTTGCTCGGCGTCGGGTTGTCGCTCGTGCAGTTCGCCGCAATTCCGCTGCTTTACCACCTCGGCCAGCCCGTCGAAGTGGTCGATATGGCCGTGCCTTATTACCGGATGCTCGTTTACAGCATGCCGTTGATGATGCTCTTCTTCGCGTTCAAGCAATTCCTTGAGGGTGTGGGCAATACCAAGGTCGAGATGGTCGTCACGATTATCGCCAACCTGGCCAATATCGCTTTCAACTGGGTCTTCATCTACGGCCGTTACGGATTTCCCGAAATGGGGGCCCAAGGGGCCGGATTGGGTACGCTGCTCTCGCGGACGATTGCGCCCGTGCTGATGATAGGCTACTTCTGTTCTCGTCCCGTTTATCGGGCTTATTTGCAGGGTTTTTCGCCCCGGCGTTATTCGTGGTCGACGGTGCGGAAGCTGCTTCGCATGGGCTTGCCCATTTCGTTGCAGATGTTCCTCGAATCGTCGGCGTTCGTCGGTACGAGCGTGATGATGGGGTGGTTCGGCACGCAGGCCATCAGCGCCAACCAGATTGCCATTACGTTGGGCAACTGCGCTTTCATGATCGTCATGTCCATCGGCGCGGCCACCACCATCCGTATTTCGCACTGCTATGGCGTCCGCAACATCGCCGAGCTGTCGTTGGCGGCCAAGGCGTCGTACCACCTGGTGTTGGCGTGGAATTTCTTTGCGGCCTTGGTTTTCATTACATTGCGCGGGTGGATTCCCACGCTTTTCACTTCCAACCCCGAGGTCATCGCCATTACTTCGCAGCTGTTGATTTTCGCCGCGCTTTACCAGCTTTCGGACGGGGTGCAGAACGTGTCGGTGGGTATCCTGCGCGGTATCCAGGACGTGAAAATCATCATGCCCATCGCTTTCATTTCCTATTGGCTGCTCAATCTGCCGGTGGGGTATCTTTTCGGCTTCACGCTCGGCATGGGGCCGTCGGGGCTGTTCCTCGGGTTCTCGTTCGGGCTTTCGATGGCCGCCCTGCTGATGATCGTGCGCATCCGGCGGAGCGTCAGAAAGCTCTATACGCAGGCGGCGTAATTGCACAGTTCGCTTTTTTTGTGTAACTTTACACAAAATATCGTCCCATGGATTCCGAAAAACAGCATACCTGCAAGTTCCAACCCGAAATCGGCCGCGGCTGCGCCTTTTGCAACGAGGGCGACGAGCCCGAGGCACAGCCTTGCGGCGGGTGTCTCAAGTTGCACGAGACCGATTGGCTGGAGGAGTATCCCGACAACGTGCCGACCGACATCTTCGAGGTCCGGTTCAAGAATACGCGCCGTTCGTTCTACCAGAACGTCAACAACCTTCCCCTCAAAAAGGGCGACATCGTGGCGGTCGAGGCTTCGCCCGGCCACGACATAGGCGTCATCTCGCTCACGGGCGACATGGTGGCCCGGCAGATGCGCCGCACGGGCTTCACTCCTTACAACGGCGAGTACAAGAAAATCTATCGCAAGGCCAAGCCCTACGACATCGAGCGGTGGCAGGAGGCCATCGCCTTGGAGCACGAGACGATGATTCTCTCGCGTCAGATTGCCGCCGACATGGGGCTCAACATGAAAATCGGCGACGTCGAGTACCAGGGCGACAAAATCAAGGCCATCTTCTATTACATCGCCGACGAGCGCGTCGATTTCCGCGAGCTCATCAAGGTCTTCGCCGAGCGGTTCCATATCCGCATCGAGATGAAGCAGATCGGTGCCCGGCAGGAGGCGGGGCGCATCGGCGGCATCGGGGCCTGCGGCCGCGAGCTGTGCTGTACGTCGTGGATTTCCAATTTTTCGAGCGTCACCACCGGGGCCGCCCGGGCGCAGGACATCTCGCTCAACCCGCAGAAGCTGGCCGGGCAGTGTTCCAAGCTCAAGTGCTGCATGATGTACGAGTACGACACCTACGTCGATGCCCGCAAGGCGTTCCCGCGGCTGCGCGAGCCGTTGCAGACCATCGACGGCGAGTGGTTCCTCGTCAAGACCGACGTGTTGGCCGGGACGATGACTTTCTCTTCGTCCAAGGATACGTTGGCCAATCTGACCACGCTTTCCGTGCCGCGGGTCCGGGAGATCATGGCGCTGAACCAGGAGGGCAAGAAGGTCGACCGACTGCAGCATGCCGACGACATTCCTGCCGCCAGCGGCGAGCCGACCTACGGGGCCGGTTCGGTCGAGGACAGCATCACCCGTTTCGATAAGAGCAAGCGCCGCAGGCACGGCCGTAACAGCCGGGGCGAGCGCCAGCCGGGGCAGCCGCAGGGGGCCGACGGCGAGCGGCAGCACAGCGGTCGGCAGGCGCACGATAACGGCGACGCTCTGCGTTCCAATAACAGCGGTTCCCGTTCCCACGGTGGCCGTCGCAACGACCGCAGCCGTTTCCGCGGCAATCGTCAGCAGGGCGAGCGCATGCGTTCCGGCCGGGACGAAAAGGACGGCGGTGGGAACTAAGTGGATACGGACGGCGTTGGCCGTCGTCGCATTGCTTTCGGCTGCCTGCCGGACGCCCCATCGGTCGGTGGCGGCGGACGTCGACCCGTTGGGGTGGAGCGGGGCGGCCGAGTTGACGGTGCCGAATTCCGATACGCTCGCCCGGTGCGACCTGTCGTTTTTCCTGCGCTTCGACCCTCGGTTCAAGGACGATACGCTGACTTTGCATGTCGAGGTGCGCACGCCCGATTCGTTGCTTTTCGCCGAGCCGTTTCTCTTTTGTGCGACGCACGCGCGCCATCCCGCGGCGGTTTTTCACGAATCGGCGGCGGTCTATCGCAGGCGGGCGGTTTTCGGCCGCAGCGGCGACTACCGTTTTTCGGTGACCCCTGCCCGCAGGGTCGTGGGCGTCGAAGCCGTGGGGCTGTATGTAGAGACCAAGTAAGATGGGAAAAGACAAACTCCGCAAATTCCGCGAAAACCTCGGTTTCGCCTGTTTCGTGCAGCCCGGGTTCGACGACGTGTTCCGCTGCGACCACCCGTTGAAAGGGCATTGGAACCGCGATTTTTTCAAGAACGACCGTCCTATCGTGCTGGAACTGGGTTGCGGCAAGGGCGAATATACCGTGGCGCTGGCCGAGCGCGACCCTTCGCGCAACTTCATCGGCATCGACATCAAGGGGGCCCGCATGTGGCGCGGTGCCAAGACTGCGACCGAGCGGCAGATGACCAACGTCGGATTCCTGCGTACCCGCATCGAATTTCTCGGGGGCCTGTTCGCCGAGGGCGAGGTCTCCGAAATCTGGATTACCTTTCCCGACCCGCAGCTCAAGAACCGCCGGGCCAAGAAGCGCCTCACCTCGCCCCTCTTTCTGGAACGTTATGCCCGTTTGCTGCGGCCCGAGGGGTTGATCCATCTGAAGACCGATTCCCAGCATCTCTACGGTTATACCGCCGAGGTCATCCGTCGTTACGGTTTGCCGTGCGAGGTCTCGAATCCCGACATCTACGGTTCGGGTTTCGCCGACGAGGTGCTTTCCGTCAAGACGGCCTACGAGCAGCGGTTCCTCAAAATGGGGCTTCCTATTACCTATACGCGCTTTTCCTTGGGCGGGCGCCGCGAGTTCGGGTGGTTCGATTGGGACGAGGACGACAAGCTCGACAAGGATTGCGAGGAGAGCCGCGTCCGCGCGTTCTGATTGTACTTCAAATACTTTCTAACGGAAATAAGAAAAAGTCCTCACTCGACGTCGGAGCCGTTAAGCGTAGGACGGATTAAAAGCGTCGACGTAGGGGCCGGTTTGCTTGCAAACCCGCGTCAGGCGCCCGAAGTAGCTTTTAGTCCGTCCGTAGTAGGCGGAGACGTCTGTGAGGAGAGGTTTTTCCGCCGCTTTTTGCCGGAACAAAAAGCGGCAAAAGAACACCGGTGCCGAGTCTGGGGCGCCTTCAATATCTTGAAAAAAACTGCATTTTCTTTGCATAGTTTGCAAGCGGCTTATGATGTGAAGTTCTCGCAATGGTGACGATTTTTCTTGTTCGGTGGTGAAATTCGGTTTCTGATAACATTTTTTTTCGGTGCATAAAAAAACACCGTCCGAATATTTCCGGACAGTGCCCCGAAGGGTGTGGAGTTGCGTCAACATCCCAGCACCGGGCTATCCAGCTTCAGCCCGGCAGTGCAAAGATACGAATAAGCCGAGTGGAATGTCAAATTTATTTGGGCATTCCCGAGACGAAGCCTATCTTCTGTAAAGATACAAAAAATCCCCCCCCCGCAAATTTCAGACCAAAATAACCGTGAAAAGACCGTAACGTGTTATTTTGTTAACAGATACGGGCGCAATCATATTTCGTTCGGGTGTGGCGGCCGTCTGTTTTCGGCGATTCCGTTCCGTGGTTCGCATTCGTTGCGTTCCACAAAAAAACGCTCCCTTTCACGGGAGCGTTTTTGCTTATGCGTTCGGCGGAACTTATTCCGATACGATCGCCTCGCTGGGGCAGACGCCTGCGCAGGTGCCACAGTCGATGCACTTGTCGGGGTCGATGACATAAATGTCGCCGGCCGAGATGGCCTCGACGGGGCATTCGCCGATGCAGGTGCCGCAGGCAACGCAGGAGTCGGTAATTTTGTAAGCCATGGTTTCGTTAAGAATTAAATTGTTAATGTGTGTTCGGTTAGCAAATATACGGATTTATTTGATAATATCAAATCCGGTGTAGGGAATCAGCGCTTCGGGGATGCGGATGCCCTCGGGCGTCTGGTTGTTTTCCAGCAGCGCCGCCACGATGCGCGGCAGGGCCAGCGACGAGCCGTTGAGCGTGTGGGCCAGCTGGGTCTTCTTCTCGTCGTCGCGGTAGCGCAGTTTCAGGCGGTTGGCCTGGAACGACTCGAAGTTCGACACCGACGAGACTTCGAGCCAGCGTTTCTGCGCTTCGGAGTAGACCTCGAAGTCGTAGGTCAGCGCCGAGGTGAACGACATGTCGCCGCCGCACAGCCGCAGGATGCGGTAGGGCAGTCCCAGCGACCGGACGATGGATTCCACGTGGGCCACCATCCCGTCGAGCGCTTCATACGAGGTCTCGGGCAGCGACAGCTGTACGATTTCCACCTTGTCGAACTGGTGCAGGCGGTTCAGTCCGCGCACGTCCTTGCCGTAGGAGCCCGCTTCGCGGCGGAAGCACGGCGTGTAGGCGGTCATCTTCACCGGGAAATCGTTCTTGTCGAGAATGACGTCGCGGAAGATGTTGGTCACCGGAACTTCGGCCGTCGGCACCAGATAGTAGTTGTCCGCCGTCGCGTGGTACATCTGCCCTTCCTTGTCGGGCAGCTGGCCCGTGCCGAAGCCCGAGGCTTCGTTGACCATCACGGGCGGTTCCACTTCCAAGTAGCCCGCACGGGTGTTGCAGTCCAGGAAATAGTTGATCAGCGCACGTTGCAGGCGGGCGCCCTGGCCTTTGTAGACCGGGAATCCCGCGCCCGTGAGCTTCACGCCCAGGTCGAAGTCGATGATGTCGTATTTGCGGGCCAGTTCCCAGTGGGGCAGCGGGTTCTCCGGCAGCACCGTGTAGTTTTCCACCAGTTTCACCACTACGTTGTCTTCGGCCGTCTTGCCTTCCGGGACGATTTCGGCCGGGAAGTTGGGCAGCGTCACCAGCGTCGCCTGGAGTTCGTCCTGCACTTCTTTCGATTCGGTTTGCAGTTGCGAGGACTTCTCTTTCAGGTCGCTTACGAAGCGTTTGCGTTCTTCGGCTTCGTCGCGGCGGCCCTGGCCCATCAGCGCGCCGATCTCCTTGGCGGCCTTGTTCTGGGCGGCCAGCGTGGCGTCCAGTTCTGCCTGAATGGCCTTGCGGCGGTCGTCCAGCATCAGAATCCGGTCGACTGCCGGGGCGGCGTCCACGCCTTTCTTGGCCAGTCGGCGCACGGCGGCCGCTTTGTCGTCGCGGATTTGTTTTATCGTCAGCATGGTTCGGAATGTTTGTTATACGAATCGCAAAATTATAAAACTTATTCCGGATTTTATCGTAATTTTGCTAAAAATTCCTCCCTGCGTGAAAACCGTCGAGTTGTTGGCTCCGGCCAAAGATTACCTTTCCGCCGTCGCGGCCGTCGACAGCGGGGCCGACGCCGTCTATATCGGCGGCGCCCGGTTCGGGGCTCGGCAGGCCGCCGGCAACGACGTCGGGGAGATTGCGCGTGTGGCGGACTACGCCCATCGGTTCGGCGTCCGGGTTCACGCTACGCTCAATACGTTGTTGTGGGACAGTGAGTTGGAGGATGCCGAGGCGCAGGCCCGCGAGCTGATCGCCGCCGGGGTCGATGCCCTCATCGTGCAGGACATGGCTTTGCGGCGGATGAATCTGCCCGTCGAGCTGCACGCATCGACGCAGGTTTCGGTCCGTACGCCTGCAATGGCCCGGTTCCTCGGCGAGGCGGGGTTCGCCCGCGTCATCCTCGAACGGGCCTTGTCGCTCGATGAAATCCGCGCCGTCTGCGCCGCGACCGACGCCGAGGTCGAATGTTTCGTCCACGGCGCCATCTGCGTGGGTTACAGCGGCCGTTGTTTCCTCTCGCGTTCGGTCTCCGGGCGCAGCGGCAACCGCGGGGCATGCAGCCAGCCTTGCCGCCTGCCGTGGGACCTGACCGACGGGGCAGGGCATACCTATCTGAAATCCAGGCATCTGCTGTCGGTGCGCGACATGAATCTGTCGCAGCGCATCGGCGACTTGCTCGACGCGGGCGTCACTTCGTTCAAAATCGAGGGGCGGCTCAAGGATGTCAATTATATTCGTAACGTCGTGGCCGCCTATCGGCAGGCCGTGGACCAGGCGTTGGCTGCGCGGCCCGGGCTGCGGCGGTCGTCGGTGGGGGAGAGCATCCCCGATTTCGCGCCCGACCCCTCCAAGAGTTTCACCCGCGGCGAATCGCAGTTCTTCTTCGACGGCAGGCGGGCGGGCGTCGCGTCGTTCGACACGCCCAAGTCGGTCGGCGAGCGCATCGGCCGCGTCGCGCAGGTCGGGCCCAAGGGGTTCCGGTTGGAGCGCCCGGCCGATTTGGCGCCCGGCGACGGCATCTGTTTCGTGCGGGACGGCGAGTTGGTCGGTACCCATGTCAACGCCGCCGAGGGGCCGCGCGTCGAGCCCAACCGGATGGACGGCATCGCGCCGGGGACCGAAATCTTCCGCAATTACGACCATCGGTTCAACAAGCTGCTGTCGGCCAGCCGTATGCGCCGGGCAATACCTGTCACGGCTTTAGTCGAGGTTACGGCGTCCGGCATCCGGTTGGTTTTTACCGATTGCGAGGGCATTTCCGCGGAGGTAGGGCGTGCGGCAGAGTTCGCCGCGGCTAAAAATCCCGATGCCAATGCGGCGGCTGTCCGCTCGCAGGCGGCACGGAGCGGCGATACGATTTTCGCGGTCGGCGGGGTCGAGGTGGTCGGCGGGGAACGCTTCGTTCCGGCGTCGCTGGTGGCCGAGTTGCGGCGCGAGGGGCTCGAAAAGCTGTTGCAGGCGCGTGCGGCCCGTCCCCGCAGTCATCGTATCCTGCCCGAGAATCCCGCGGCCCGCTATCCGTCGCCGACGGTGACCGCCGAGGAGAATGTGACCAACCGCCTTGCCGAAGCCTTTTACCGCGACCACGGGGTGCAGCATGTCGAGCCGCCGCTGGAGCTGGCGCCCTCGTTCGAGGGGCGGTGCGTCATGCGGTCGGCCTACTGCATCCGCCGCGAGATCGGCGAGTGCCTGCGCGAGCGGCCGCGGCTGCAGGGCGACCTTTATATAGAGCACGGTGCGCAGCGTTACCGGTTGGAGTTCGACTGCGCGCATTGCGAGATGAAGCTGATAGCGGCCGAAAAATAACGCATGGCTCTCGGAGCTGCCCATAAATAAAACATATGCAGGAACAACTCACACCCCTTTTCGGGGACTACGAACTCATCGACACCGGCCATTTCGAGAAGCTCGAACGTTTCGGCCGTTTCGTTACGCGGCGTCCCGAGCCGCAGGCCATCTGGCGGCCGTCGCTCCCGTCCGGGGAGTGGGAGCGGGCCGATGCCGCTTTCCTGCGCGACGCCCGCAGCGACGAGCGGGGCGAGTGGCGGCTGCGGCCCGGCGTTCCCGACCGCTGGTCGGTGGGGTATCGGCTCGGCAGTACGGAGCTGCGCATGCGGCTGGGACTCACGTCGTTCAAGCACGTGGGCATCTTCCCCGAACAGGCGGCCAACTGGGATTTCATCTACGACAGCTGCCTGCGTTTGAAGAGCGGGGGCGTGCGGCCGCGCGTGCTGAATCTGTTCGCCTATACGGGCGGCGCCACCTTGGCGGCCCGGGCCGCAGGGGCCGAGACCACGCATGTCGATTCGGTGCGGCAGGTCGTCACGTGGGCGCGCGAGAACATGGAGGCCAGCGGGTTGGACGGTGTGCGGTGGATTGTCGAAGATGCGCTCCGGTTCGTGCAGCGCGAGGTCCGGCGCGGCAACCGCTACCACGGCATCATCCTCGACCCTCCGGCCTACGGGCGCGGTGCCAACGGCGAAAAATGGATTTTGGAGGACAACATCTGCGAGATGCTCGAATGTTGTGCGCAGCTGCTGGAACCTGCCGGGGCCTTTCTGGTGCTCAACCTCTATTCGATGGGGCTTTCGTCCACGCTGGCCCGCACGGCCGTGCGGCAGGCTTTCGGTGCTCCGCGCGACGAGCAGTGGGGCGAGCTTTGTTTCTCCGACCGCGCCGGCAAGCAGCTGCCCTTGGGCACTTACTATCGGTTTACAAGGTGAACTTTGCGAGTAAGCGAGGGCAGAAGCTACCATAGGTAGATTATGCCGAGCGGGAGCAAAGTCAAGCCCTCGAAGAGGGCTTAAAGGTGAAAGGTCCCATCGTAATCGCTTGTCATTCTGAGCGAAGCGAAGAATCTATAATTGTGCCTGTACAGATGTTGCGGACATATGCCGCAATTATTTACTATTAATTATTCGGTGAAATAGCCCTGCGCGGCGCCCGGCTCGCGCTTACGCGCGACCGCCCCAGCCGGGCCCGCGAGTGGACTGCAGACGGGCGAAAAGATTCTTAACTGCGTTCGGAATAACGGCAGAATGTCATGTTGCGTTCGTCGGTTCGCTCTCGCTCAGACGACACCTTATCCCCGCCTTGCTAAAACGTTTTAGCGGTATCTAAAACAGATAGTAAATCGCTATTCCCGCCGCGGCCGAAAGGCATATCAGCAGAATCGGGTTGACCTTGCGCCACGAGCCGACGAAGACGGCGCCGAACAGCGCCCAGCTCCAGCCGTCGATGAAGTTGAGGTCGTCGGGGTTGTCGCTGCGGGGGAATATCAGCAGCAGCGCCGCGGCCGCAATCATGCCGATGACCACAGGCCGCATGCCCCGCATGGCCCCCTCGACCCAGCGGTTGCCCTTGAGCTTCAGGAAGAAGCGCGCCACCAGCATCATCAGCGTCAGCGACGGCAGGCACACCGCCAGCGTGGCGATGACCGAGCCGAGGATGCCGCACCACGTGTAGCCCGTCTGCAAGCCCACCGTATAGCCTACGTAGGTCGCCGAGTTGATGGCGATGGGTCCCGGCGTTATCTGCGACACGGCCACGATGTCGGCGAATTGGGCATTGGTCATCCAGCCGTGCTGCACGACCACTTCGTTCTGGATAAGCGACAGCATCGCGTAGCCGCCGCCGAATCCGAAGAATCCGATTTTCAGATAGCTGACGAAAAGTTGCCACAGCACTATCATCGGGTGCCTCCTTTCCTGTGAGCCGCGGCCAGTTCCCACGCCATGCCCGCTACGGCCGCGCCCGCCAGCACATAGATGGGCGACCAGCCCAGCCCCCAGATGGCCAGCGCGGCCGCCGCGATTACGGCGAACATGGTCCAGTGCATGCCCCGCGCCAGCGAGATGACCGGGCCGATGATAAGCGCCACCACCGCCGGGCGCATCCCCTTGAACGCCGCGTCCACGACCGGGTTCTGCCGGATGTCGGCGAAGAAAAGCGCTATCAGCAGGATGATGGTGAACGAGGGCAGAATCGTCCCCGTCAGCGCCGCCAGTGCGCCCCGCAGGCCGCGTATGCGGTAGCCCACGAAGACCGCCGTGTTGACCGCTATGGGGCCCGGCACTGATTGGGCCAGGGTCAGCAGGTCCAGAAATTCGCGCCGTTCGACCCATCCCCGGCGGTCGATGACCTCCTGTTCGATGAGCGGAATCATGGCGTAGCCGCCGCCGAAGGTGAAAAGTCCGATTTTGAAGAACGTGCCGAAGATGATGGGCAGCCGTTGCATGTCACTTGCGGGTTTTGTGGCCCAGGAGGGTGCGGATGCCGTCGATGAAAATCATCGGGTGGGTCGGGGCGCCCGGGAGCCAGAGGTCGGCCGCGTGGCGGTCCAGGAACGAGCGGTCCAGCGCCCGGCTTCCGGCCAGCAGGCCGCCCGAGCAGGCGTCGGTGCCGCAGGCTACCACGATTTTGGGTTCCGCTACCGCTTCGTAGCAGATTTCGAGCGCTTCGGCCATGTTGGCCGTTATCGGGCCCGACACGACTACGCCGTCGGCATGGCGTGGCGAGGCGGTGAAGCCTACGCCGTAGCGGCCGAAGTCGAAGTTGACGTTGCCCGTGGCGCCCAGTTCCATTTCGACCGACGCGTCGCCGCCCGCCGAGACTTCGCGCAGCTGCAGCGCACGGCCGAAACAGCGGCGCACTTCGGGCCGCACGGCCGCAGGGTCGAATTCCACCCGTTCCTGCCCCGGGTGCATGACCAGCCCCTCGCGCGTGGGCGAGCCTATGCGGTAGTCGTTCGTGAAGCGGATGTTGCGCGGGGCCCGGCGGGCGCATTCGCCGCAGAAGACGCAGCGCCCGAGGTCGAGCGTGAACGGCGCCGTCGTGATGGCGCCCGTGGGGCAGATGGCCGCGGCCTGTTCGAGTTCGGCGAGGTCGTCGGTGGAGGTCAGCACGGGCCGTCCCCGGAATTCGGGGGTCAGTTCCACGGCGTCCAGGTCGGGAATCGCCTGCCTGCCGTGGCTGTGCAGTACGCGTATTTTCGGAAATATCATCTCTTTATTGTTGGATGCGGACCAGCTGTTCGCGGTAGGCGTTCAGAATGCGCGACTTGGAGATGAAGCCCAAGTAGCGCCCCTGCTTGTCGACCACGGGCAGCATCCACGTGTGTTTGTCCTCGAATTTGGGCAGGATGCTCTGCACGGTTTCGTGTTCCAGAATCCGGTCGGGCGGCTGGATCATGTAGTCCGTTATGGGGTGGCCGTATTTCTCGCGCTTGAACATGTCTTCGCGCAGGTCGTCGAGCTGCACCACGCCCAGCAGGCGTCCGAATTCGTCGATGACCGGAAATATGTTGCGGCGCGCCGTGGAGATGATGTGCACCAGGTCGCCCAGGGTCATGCGCTGGCGGATGCGGATGAAGTCGGTCTCCATCAGAGAGTCGAGTTTCAGAAAGACGAACACCGACTGGTCCTTGTCGTGGGTGAGCAGTTCGCCCCGCAGGCGCAGCTGCTTGGTGTAGATCGAGTCGGGGTCGAGCCAGTAGCCCACCGCAAAGGCGATGCAGGCCGTAATCATCAGCGGGATGAAGAGGCCGTAGCCGTTGGAGAGTTCGGCGATAAGGAATATCGAGGTCAGCGGGGCGTTCATGACGCCTGCCATGACGCCAGCCATTCCCACGAGCGTGAACGACACGAGCGACACGTGCCAGTCGAACAGCGCGTTGCACGTCAGCGCCAGGGCCGCGCCCGTGAAGGCTCCGACGAACAGCGACGGGGCGAACGTTCCGCCCACGCCGCCCGCCGCATTGGTGGCCGACATGGCGATGACCTTGAAGAACATGATTGCCACGACGAACAGAATCGCCACCCAGTCCATGTTGCGGAAGCGGTAGAAAAGCGAGCTGTCGAAGAGTTCTTCGGGGTGGCCGTGCATCAGCGCGGTCATCCCCTCGTAGCCCTCGCCGTAGAGCGGCGGGAAGATGAAAATCAGAATGCCCAGCACCGCGCCGCCCGCAATCCATTTCTTGTACTGCTTGTCGAGCCCCTTGAAGAACGTGCCCACGCGCGAGTTCATCGACGTGAAGTACCACGCCATCAGTCCGCAACAGATGCCCAGCACGATGAAGAGCGGAATCTGCCACAGCTCGAACGCGTCTTCGGGCCGCAGCGTCACGGCCAGAATGGGGTCGAAGTCGCGCAGGATGAAAGCCATGGTCGTGGCGGTGATGGAGGCTATCAGCAGCGGGATGACCGAGGCGGCGGTGATGTCGAGCATCAGGATTTCCAGCACGAAGACGATGCCCGTTATCGGGGCCTTGAAAATGGCCGCGATGGCCGCTCCGGCGCCGCAGCAGAGCAGCAGGGTGGTGTGTTTGTAGTTGAGGCGGAACAGCTTGCCCACGTTCGAGCCGATGGCGGCCCCCGTCAGCACGATGGGGGCCTCGGGGCCTACCGAGCCGCCGAAGCCGATGGTCGTGGCGCCGCCCACCAGCGAGGTCCAGCAGTTGTGGCGGGCGATGCGCGAATTCTTGCGCGACATGGCCTGCAATACGCGCGTCACCCCCTCGGAAATGTTGTCGCGGACGACATATTTGACGAACAGCGAGGCCAGGATGATGCCGACCGCCGGATAAATCAGGAACAGCAGGTGGGCGCTTTCGACCGGGAACCAGCGCGTCAGCCCGCCCTTGATGGCGTAGAGCAGCATCTCGAAGAGGTAGGTCGCCACCCCGGCCAGCACACCCACCAGCACCGCCAGCAGCATCATGATTTGCCGCGTCGAGAGCCTGCGTGTCAGGTGCAGGAAGTAGGTGTAGATTCGTTCGGTGCGCAGACGCATGCTTGCCGGAATTAAAAATGAAAAATTAAGAATCGAAAATCGCAGTCGGTCGTTTCCTGCGTGTTGCGAGGGCCGCAGTCCGCAGGTCACCCTCCTCGGTCGGGAGCCGGATTCATGTACGGATTTTGCGGGCAGCTCTCCTCGCGGCAGGTATTTTCAGAGACGGGAATTTTTAATTTTTCATTCTTGATTTTTAATTTTCTCTGCAAACGCCTGTGTCTGCGCCGCTATCAGTTCCTTGTCGTCGAAGTAGTTGATTTTCATGGCTTCGCGGACATCGTCGAGTGTTGCGGCCGCGGCTTCGCGGGCTTTGCGCGAGCCCTCCTCCAGCATCGCGTAGACTTCGCCGATGCGGGCTTCGTAGTGGCGGCGGCGTTCGCGGATGGGGTCGAGCACTTCGTTGAGCACCGCAATCAGCAGCCGTTTGACCTTCACGTCGCCCAGTCCGCCCCGGCGGTAGTGGGCTTTCAGTTCGTCGAGCGACGCATATTCGGGCAGGTATTTCCCGAAATGTTCCGGGCGGCAGAACGCGTCCAGGTAGGTGAATACCGTGTTGCCCTCGACCTTGCCGGGGTCTTCGACGCGCAGGTGGTCCGGGTCGGTGTACATGCCCATCACCTTTTTCTTCACTTCGTCGGCCGTGTCCGACAGGTAGATGCAGTTGCCCAGCGACTTGGACATCTTGGCCTTGCCGTCGGTGCCTGGCAGACGCATGCACGCCGCGTTGTCCGGCAGCAGGATTTCGGGCTCCACCAGCGTCGGGCCGTAGGTCGAGTTGAATTTATGGACGATTTCGCGCGTCTGTTCGATCATCGGTTCCTGGTCTTCGCCCGCCGGTACGGTCGTCGCGCGGAACGCCGTGATGTCCGACGCCTGGCTGATGGGGTAGGTGAAGAAGCCCACCGGAATGCCCTGGCGTTGGGTCGTGTCGCCTTCGGCGGTGTTTTCCGAGAATCCGCGCAGTTGGATTTCGGCCTTGACCGTCGGGTTGCGCTGCAAGCGCTGCACGGTCACCAGGTTCATGTAGTAGAACGCCAGTTCGCACAGCTGCGGCACCTGCGACTGGACGAACAGCGTCGAGCGCTCGGGGTCGAGACCCGCCGACAGATAGTCCAGCGCTACTTCGATGACGTTCTGCCGCACCTTCTCGGGGTTGTCGGCATTGTCGGTCAGCGCCTGCGCATCGGCGATCATGATGAATATCTTCTCGAATTCGCCCGAGTTCTGCAACTCCACGCGGCGGCGCAGCGAGCCTACGTAGTGGCCCAGGTGGAGACGCCCCGTGGGGCGGTCGCCCGTCAGTATGATTTTGCCCATAGTCTTCGTTTGTGTCGGGAATATCCCGCTCCGAACCCTTTCCGGCGCGGTTTATCTGCGCAAACTTACGAAAATCCGCGCGCGCGGCCTAATAAAGTTGATGAATATCGTTTTTTTTTATACTTTTGCATGTCGGAATAAACCGTTGTTATGACTATCATTCAGCTCGAATACCTCCTCGCCGTGGCCAACTGCGGCAGTTTTTCGCAGGCCGCCGAACATTGTTTCGTCACCCAGCCTTCGCTGAGCATGCAAATCAAGTCGCTCGAAGAGGAACTGGGCGTGGTGTTGCTCGACCGTTCCAAAAAGCCCGTCATCCCCACCGAGGCGGGCGAGGTGGTTTTGGAGCAGGCCCGGCAGACCCTCTCGGCCTACAATTATATCAAGGAGGCTGTGGCCGAGCTCAAGGGCGAAACGGCGGGCAAGCTGCGGCTGGGCGTCATTCCGACTATCGCGCCCTACCTGCTCCACAAGTTCATCCCCGCGTTCGTGCGCGATTTTCCCAAGGTCGAGCTGGAGATTTCCGAGATGGTCACAGCCGACATCATCGAGGCGCTCAAGCGCGACCGCATCGACGCCGCGCTGGTCGCCAGCGGTACCTGCGGCGAGGGCATCCTGGAGCAGGAGCTGTTCAACGACCGTTTTTTCGCTTACGTCTCGCCCGAAAATCCGCTCTACGAGCGGCAGAACGTCCGCATCGAGGACATCGACCTCAAGGACCTGGTCATCCTCAGTCCCGGCAACTGCATGCGCGACCAGATCATCGAGCTGTGCCAGGCGCGCCGCGGGCTGCCCGCCCGTTATTCGTTCGAGTCGGGGTCGCTCGACACGCTCATGCGCATCGTCGACTGCACGTCGTGCCTGACCATCATTCCCGAAATGGCCGTCGAGTATATCCCCGCCGACCGGCGCGACCGGCTGAAGACGCTGGCCAAGGGGGCTACTTCGCGCAAGATTGCCATCGCCGTGCGGCGCACCTATGTGAAGAGTTCCATCATCCGTGCCCTCACCGATACCATTCTCGCCAACGTCGTCCCGGCGAAATAGCCGGGCGGTTCATCCGCAAATCGTTTTTCACTTCATAGATTCAGGCAGTTTTGGTCCGGAGTGGCATGGGCTACGGTTCATTCACGCCCCTTTTTCGCCTTGACGTTTCGGTTCGTCGAAAGGGTGCTGCCAGCGTGGCCACGCAGATTCAGCAATCCGCTGACGGCAGGGATTTCCGGGCCGTTAAAACGTTTTAGCAAACCGCTGAAACGTCACGGCACGCCGCCAGCTATACATCCCAGTCTGACAGGAAACTTGGGTTAATGAATAATTAACAATGAATAGTGAATAATTGCTTTTTCATGTCTTTGCCAATTATTCCCTATTAACTATTCATTATTCATTTTTTCTGTCATTCATCCGAGCGATTGCTTCAGCGCCTGCTGCGGGCTACCGCGCCCGTGAGTCGGGAGCCTTGACGAGTGTCGGCACCGGGGGCAGTTCCTGGTCTTCGTCGTCCTACTGCGCGGGCAGTCTCTACGTGGGCTGTCTGGTCTTCTGGTCGGCCAGCGTGGGCCCGCTCAGCGGCACCTACCGTGCGGACGGTCTCTCCGTGCGCTGCGTCCAGCATCTGCGGCTGCTTTTTTTCTTCGTGGGCTTTTCGGCCGTAACCTGCGCACGTTCAGCGCATCCGTCCGGACCGTATCCGCGACGCTCCCGCCCCATACAATAAAGGGCCTTTGCGCGGCGTTTTTCCTGCGAATTCAACCAAAAACGACGCAACATGCAGATGAAAATTTCTAAGACGCTCGAAAGCGTCCTTGCTCGCGCGGCGTTCGACACCGCTAAAGCGGGCATCACCCATTCGCTCAAGGACCGCCTGGCCGTAGAATTGCTGCGCGAGGAGGGATCGCTGGCTTTCCAGCTCCTCTCGTCGCGTCTCAAGGACTGGGAGGTGTACCAGATACGTCTTCGCATCGAACACGAAATCGCCGCCGCGCAGCCCGCGGAGGAGCTCGACCCCGAAACGTTCTTCCGCGCTTTCCGCGAGGAGCTGTGCGAGAAGTCGGGGGCCGTGCGCAGTATTTCGACGATTCATGCCCTGCGGCTTATCGCGGCCGACACGCAGACCATTACGGCCCGCGTGCTGGAGATGTACGGCGTCACGGCCGAAATCATCGCGGCCGATTTGCAGAAGTTCGCCGTCGCCGACGACTTCCGCTCCGGCATCCAGGTGCAGATGCTCGATTTCTCGGCGGACAGCCGGCCCGAGCCCAAGGACGAGCCGCACCTGCTCGACAAGTTCGGGGTCAACCTCACGCGCATGGCCCGCGAGGGGCGCATCGACCCCGTCGTCGGGCGCGAGGAGGAGATCGAGCGCGTGGTGCAGATTCTCTCGCGCCGCAAGAAGAACAATCCCATCCTCATCGGCGAGGCCGGTGTGGGCAAAAGCGCCATCGTCGAGGGGCTGGCCCTGCGCATCGCCGCCGGAAAGGTACCCTATACCATCGCCGACAAGACGCTGTTTTCGCTCGACGTCTCGTCGCTCGTGGCCGGGACCAAGTTCCGCGGCGAGTTCGAGGAGCGCATGCAGCAGCTGTTAGATGAACTGCGCAAGGCCAAGGATACGATTATCTTCATCGACGAAATCCACACCATCGTCGGCGCCGGGTCTACGCAGGGCAGTCTCGATACGGCCAACATCCTCAAACCCGCCCTTGCGCGCGGCGAGCTCCAGACCATCGGGGCCACGACGCTCGACGAGTACCGCGAGAACATCGAGAGCGATTCGGCCCTCGAACGCCGTTTCCAGAAGGTGGTGGTCGAGCCGACCACGGCCGAGCAGACGCTCGCCATCCTGCGCAACATCGCGCCCCACTACGAGCAGCACCACAAGGTGCGCTATACCGACGGGGCCTTGCGGGCCTGCGTGGCGCTGACGGAGCGCTACATCACCGACCGCTTTTTCCCCGACAAGGCGATTGACGTGTTGGACGAGGCCGGGTCGCGCGTGTATCTGCGTTCGGCCTGCGAGCCCGACGAGCTGCGCCGCATGGAGACGGCCGCCGGCGACGTGCAGCGCGAGCGGCGCGAAGCGGTCGGGGCGATGGCCTACGACAAGGCCGCTTCGGCCCGCATGCGCGAAATTGCGCTCCGCTCCAAAATCGACGAGACGCGTTCGGAGTGGCGGCGTTCGCTCGAAACCAATCCTGCGGAGATTACCGAGGAGGACATCCGCGAGGTCATCACCGTCATGACGGGCATCCCCGCCGAGCGGGTCACCGACGGCGAGGCCGGGCGGCTCCGCACCCTCTGCGACCACCTGTCGGGCCGCGTCGTGGGGCAGCAGGATGCGGTCGAAAAGATTTCGCGCACGATCCGCCGTTCGCGCGCCGGGCTCAAGGACGAGCACCGTCCTATCGGTGTCTTCCTCTTCGTGGGTCCCACGGGCGTGGGCAAGACCCTCCTGGCCAAGGAGGTTTCCAAGTGGCTCTTCGACGAGCGCATGGGGCTGATCCGCATCGACATGAGCGAGTACAGCGAGAAGCACAATGTTGCGCGGCTGATAGGCTCGCCCCCGGGCTACGTCGGCTACGGCGAGGGCGGGCAGCTGACCGAAGCGGTGCGCCGCCGTCCCTACTCGGTGGTGCTGTTCGACGAAATCGAAAAGGCCCACCCCGAGGTCTTCAACACTTTGTTGCAGCTTTTCGACGAGGGGCACCTGACCGACGGTTCGGGCCGCAAGGTCGATTTCCGCAACACGATTATCATCATGACCTCCAACGTGGGTTCGCGGGCCGCCGCGCAGAAGCAGGTGCAGGTGGGTTACAGCACCACTTCCAAGAGCGCCGTGGAGACCGTGGCGCCGCAGATAGAGTATCGCAAGGCGCTGGAGCAGACCTTCGCGCCGGAGTTCCTGAACCGCATCGACGACATCGTGGTTTTCCGCACGCTGGAGGAATGCGACGTCGAGCGGATCATCGAACTGGAGCTGGAGGGCCTTTTCGCACGGACGCGCCGGCTGGGCTACAACGTGAAGATCACCGACTGCGCCAAGCGCCGGCTGGCGTCGATGGGCTACGAACAGCGCTATGGCGTCCGCTCGCTCAAGCGCACGCTGATGGACCATGTCGAAGACCCGCTTTCGGCGCTCATCATCGACGGACAGCTCCACGAGGGCGACACCGTGGTCGTCGAGGCCGACAAGGCCCGCGGCGTAAGGCTCCGGGTCGCGTAGACTATGGGTGGCGGACTTTTGTCCGCTGCCCATAGTTGTTTTGTCTCTGCGCTGTCGTTCTGAGCTATGTTCAGCATCTGCCTTTGTCAGAAATAAAAGTTCCTCACAGGCGTCTCCGCCTACTGCGGACGGCTTAACGCTGCTTCGGTCGCCTGTTCGCGGGTTTATAAATAAACCGGCCCCTGCGCCGACGCTTTTAGTCCGTCCTCCGTCTGACGGCTACGACATTGTGATTTTTAACCCCTCTTTTTCTCTTTTTATTTTATTATTGCTATCTTTGCGGTCCCAAGCCGGAAGGCGGGGAAATGTGGAAAGATTTGACTGATTGCAAACCACAATAAAAAATCGCTAAAACAGCTCGTTTTTTATTTCCCAAACAGCCAATTTTTCCCATTTTATACCGATAACCGGACTGCCTCGGGGCGGTCCACAAAAACGTATAACAATGGGTTTTCTGTTTACATCGGAGTCGGTGTCCGAGGGGCACCCCGACAAGGTTTCGGATCAGATTTCCGACGCCATTCTCGACGAATTCCTGCGTCGCGATTCCAATTCCAAGGTTGCGTGCGAGACGCTTTGTACCACCGGGCTGGTGGTCGTTGCGGGCGAGGTGCGCTCTGAAGCATACGTCGACGTGCAGGGCGTGGCGCGCCGTGTCATCGAGCGCATCGGCTATACCAAGAGCGAGTACCAGTTCGACTGCAATTCGTGCGGTATTCTTTCGGCCATCCACGAGCAGTCGTCCGACATCAACCAGGGTGTCGAGCGCGGCGACGAGCAGCAGCAGGGCGCAGGCGACCAGGGCATCATGTTCGGCTATGCCTGCAACGAGACCCGCGAGCTGATGCCCGCCACGCTGATTCTCTCGCATGTCATTCTCAAGGAGCTGGCCGTCATCCGGCGCGAGGGCAGGACGATGACTTACCTGCGTCCCGATTCCAAGTCGCAGGTCACCATCGAGTACGACGAGCAGACGGGACGGCCCGTGCGGGTCAACACCATCGTCGTTTCGACCCAGCACGACGAGTTCATCAAGCCCGGCGACGGCATTTCCGAGCAGGAGGCCGAACGGCGGATGCAGGAACAGATTCGCGACGACGTCCGCACCATCCTCATTCCGCGCGTCAAGGCTCGCTTGGAGCGCGCCGGCGACAAGCTCGCCGAGCTTATCGGCGACGATTACATCCTCCACGTCAACCCGACGGGCAAGTTCGTCATCGGCGGCCCGCACGGCGATACGGGGCTCACGGGGCGCAAAATCATCGTCGACACCTACGGCGGCCGCGGCGCCCACGGCGGCGGTGCTTTCTCGGGCAAGGATTCGTCCAAGGTCGACCGTTCGGCCGCCTATGCCGCCCGCCATATCGCCAAGAACTTGGTGGCAGCCGGGGTGGCCGACGAGGTGCTTGTGGAACTTTCGTATGCCATCGGCATCGCCGAGCCGCTTTCGATTTACGTCGATACCTACCGTTCGCCGCGTCCCAAGGCGCTGGAGGGGATGACCGACAGTGAAATCGCCCGCCGCATCGGCAAGCTGTTCGACCTGCGGCCCGCCGCCATCGTCAAGCGGTTCGGGCTCAAGAACCCGATTTTCGAGGCGACGGCTTCTTACGGCCATTTCGGAAACCGTCCTTATAAAAAGGTGGAACGGGTGTGGGAGAACGGCCGCGAGGTCGAGCGCGAAATCGAGTTCTTCGGTTGGGAGCGGCTCGATGCCGTCGACGACATCCGCCGCGAATTCGGCCTGTAACGCAGAATCGGGAGCCTTTTCAACGGCTCCCGGTTTTCTTGCCGCATTTCGGGCGGTTAATACTGAATTTCGCCCTTTCCTTATATACTATTTCCGTCGCAGCGCGCGTTTGTCCTGCACGAACATCGTTTTTGCCTATGATAAAGATCGCCTACGAATAATTCAAACCATCATTCGATTATGAAAAAGGCACTTTTGTTTTTGGGAGTTGTTGCGGCCGCTGCCGTTTCCGGCGGTGTGTCGGCCTGGGCCGTCGCCGAGGCCGGACGCGGTGCGCAGGTCGAGTACGTCGAGCGCGAGGTCGAGCGGACCCCGGCCCTCGGGGCGCATTTCGCCGCTTACGAGGCGGGGCAGTATCCCGACCTCACCTATGCCGCCGAGAACGCGGTCAAGGCGGTGGTCAATATCGAGGCCATCCAGCAGGTCGAGGTACCCCGGCGCGGGCAGTTCGGCTACGACCCGTTCCTGGAGTTTTTCGGGTTCCCGCAGGAGCGTTCGCGCGGCAATGGCGAGCCCCAGTATCGCGAGCAGCGTGCGGGCGGTTCGGGCGTCATCATTTCGTCCGACGGCTATGTGGTGACCAACAACCATGTGGTCGACGGCGCGACCAAGTTGCGCGTGAAGCTCAACGACGGCCGGGCGTTCGACGCCACGCTCGTCGGCAAGGATTCGGCAACCGACGTGGCGCTGCTGAAAATCGACGCCACGGAACTTCCTACGCTGGCTTTCGGTTCGTCCGACGCCCTGCGCTTGGGTGAATGGGTGCTGGCCATCGGTTCGCCGTTCGACCTCCAGTCGACCATCACGGCGGGCATCGTCAGCGCCAAGGCGCGCAACCTGGGGGCCATCCCCAACGATTTCAGCATCGAATCGTTCATCCAGACCGATGCGGCCGTGAATCCCGGCAATTCGGGCGGTGCGCTGGTCAACACCCACGGCGAGCTGGTGGGCATCAATACGCTTATCAAGTCGCAGACGGGAAGCTACATAGGCTATTCGTTCGCCATTCCCGAAGCCATTGTCCGCAAGGTCGTGGTCGACCTCAAGGAATACGGGTTCGTGCAGCGGGCGATGCTGGGCATCATGTTCCGCCCTGTCGACCAGGATTTCATCGACAACGAGGGCAAGGAGCTGGGCATCAGTGAAATCGGTGGTGTCTACGTGGCCGGAGTGACCGAGGGCGGTGCCGCTTCCGAGGCGGGCATCCGCAAGGGCGATGTCGTGCTGGACATCGACGGCGTGGCGCTGACCTCTTCGGCGACGCTCCAGGAGCAGATCGCCCGCCACCGGCCCAACGACAAGGTCCTTTTGTCGGTAAAAAGAGACGGCAAGGTGAAACAATTCGAGGTCACTTTGCGTAATAAGGCTGACAAACCCGAACTCCTCTCCCGCGAGGACGTCGACGTGGTCGAGACCCTGGGCGGCAAGTTCCAGGATGCGGGCGAGAAACTCTGCCGCCAGCTCGAAATCCGGGGCGGCGTGCAGGTCGTGGGGGTCAAGGCCGACGGCATACTGGCCCGGGCGCGCGTGAAGCAGGGATTCGTCATCACGCACATCAACGACAAGGCGGTCCGTTCGCTCTCCGACATGCGCCGGCTGAGCGACAAGGTGCGGTCCATCGACGGCATCTATCCCGACGGCCGGGCCGCCAGCTACGTGCTGGTCGAATAGCTTCGGCGGGCGGGTCGTAATAAAATGGAAGAAACATACACAGGATAAAACATGCGTCAGTTAAAAATTACGAAATCCATCACCAACCGCGAAAGCGCCTCGCTGGACAAGTATCTGCAGGAGATCGGCAAGGAGGAGCTCATCACGGTCGAGGAGGAGGTGGAACTCGCCCAACGAATCAAGAAAGGGGACCAGGAAGCGCTCGAAAAGCTCACCAAGGCCAATCTGCGCTTCGTGGTTTCCGTCGCCAAGCAATACCAGAACCAGGGGCTCAGTCTGCCCGACCTTATCAACGAGGGCAACCTCGGGCTTATCAAGGCTGCCGAGAAGTTCGACGAAACGCGCGGTTTCAAGTTCATTTCCTACGCCGTGTGGTGGATCCGTCAGTCGATTTTGCAGGCGCTGGCCGAGCAGTCGCGTATCGTGCGCCTGCCGCTCAACCAGGTCGGGTCGCTCAACAAAATCAACAAGGCGTTCGCCCGTTTCGAGCAGGAGCACGAGCGCACGCCGTCGCCCGAAGAGCTGGCCAACGAGTTGGAGCTGCCCAAGGAGAAGGTGACCGATACGCTTCGTGTCGCAGGGCGCCATGTCTCGGTGGACGCTCCGTTCGCCGACGGCGAGGACAATTCGCTGTTGGACGTCCTGGTCAATCCCGATTCGCCCAATGCCGACCGCGGGCTCATCAACGAGTCGCTTTCGACCGAGGTCGACCGGGCGTTGGAGACGCTGACCGAGCGCGAGCGCGACATCATCAAGTATTTCTTCGGCATCGGGTGTTCCGAGATGACGCTCGAGGAGATCGGCGAGAAGTTCGACCTCACGCGCGAGCGCGTAAGACAGATTAAGGAGAAGGCCATCCGCCGCCTCCGCCATTCGTCCCGCTCCAAGTTGTTGAAGTCGTATCTGGGATAGGGCTTTCTAAAATAGTTGAAAGGAGTTCTTGCAAGAGAACTCCTTTTTTGTTGTATGCTGCAAGGGAAGCGTGGCGGGCCTGGAAACATCCGCAGATTGTACGAAAAAAGCGAGAACCTTTCGATTCTCGCTTCGTACCCCCTCAGGGGCTCGAACCCTGGACCCCAACATTAAGAGTGTCGTGCTCTACCAACTGAG